>CAYVKU010000001.1:0-3744 GCA_964452305.1 uncultured Candidatus Saccharibacteria bacterium
GCCATTGCACTATCGGCACGGTTTCCATTCGCGCCTAGAGAACCTTAATAAACTCCTCCGTTACTTTTTAGGAGGATAGCGCCCCACTAAAACTGCCCGCCAGATACTGTCTCTCGCCGTTTTTGCCGTCGAGGTTAGAAAACACATTCAGCAAGATGGCTATTTCACTGACGACTCCACGTCACCCGAAAGCGACGCTTCAAAGTCTCACCACTATACTACGCATGCAAAACGTATTCTCAATATCAAGTTGCAGTAAAGCTCCTGGGGTCTTTTCGTCTAACTGCAGGTAACCGGCATCTTCACCGGTATTGTATTTTCACCGAGCAGATCCCCGAGACAGTTCTCCAGTCATTACACCATTCGTGCGCGTCAGAACTTACCTGACAAGGAATTTCGCTCTTCTATTCCTTAGAGAAGGACTCTATCTTAACCCATGTACGAAGTACATTTGGGTCCGTGACGTTGGTCTCTCGTTAATCACGTTGGACTATTCATGCATTACGGCATGATAGGTAGCTCGAAATGTAATGATTATTGTTTTAAATGTGTTTATCGTTTTCTATAACAGTCCCAGTCCTCCTGACGTCTTAATCTTTCGATCAACACGCCAGAACCTTAGGACCGTTATAGTTACGGCCGACATTCACCAGGGCTTATACAACTCAGCACGTATATCCGAAGACATATGCACCGGCCGTATTTGACCTTCTGGCATTGGTCAGGTGTCACCCCCTATACATCCTCTTACGAGTTCGCAGGGAGCTGTGTTTTTGATAAACAGTTGCCAGAGATACTTTAGCTGCGGCCCCAACCATTGCTGGCAGGGCAAGCCTTATTCCGAAGTTACGGCTGCTTTTTTGCCGAGTTCCTTGGGGATTTCTCACTCGTTCGCCTTACTCTACTCGAGCTGAACACCTGTGTCGGTTTGCGGTACGGTTTATGTGAAGCTAGAGCTTAGAGGCTTTTCTTGAAGGCGTGCTTTGCCAGATTCCCCAGGGCGAACCCCAAAGTTTCTGCTGTGCTTGGACTCCTCATTAAAGAGAGGCTCCGGATTTACCTAGAGCACATCCTTACACCACAGACGCAAATCCAATAATGCGCCTGACATACTACACCCCGTCCCCCCATCGCACTTCACATAAGTCATGGAATATTAACCATGTGTCCATCGGATTCGGCTTTCGCCATCTCCTTAGGCCCGACTAACCCTTGGCTGATCTACATCGCCAAGGAAACCTTGTTCTTTCGGCGTACAAGATTCTCACTTGTATTGCGGTTACTTGTGCCAACATTCTTACTTCGCAACGCTCCAGTATGGGTCACCCCTTTACCTTCACAGCAGATGCAAAAACTCTCCTACCGCTCCCACTGTCCGAAGACAATGAAAGCCCTCAATTTCGGTACCATGTTTAGCCCCGATTATCTGCGGCGCAGAATCTCTTACTGAGTGAGCTGTTACGCTTTCTTTAAAGGATGGCTGCTTCTAAGCCAACCTCCTCAGTGTCGAAGAAATTCCACCACCTTAAGCGCACTTAACATGGATTTAGGGACCTTAAGTTGAGATCATGGGCTGTTTCCCTTTTGACCACCGGAGCTTAGCCCCCGGAGTCTAACTGCCGCGCTTTTAACCTACAGTATTCGGAGTTTGATAGGTCTCGCGAGATTTCTCCCTGTCGAGACCTTCCAGTGCTCTACCCCTGTAGGGAACACGCGACGCGAACCCAAAAGCTCTTTCGGAGAGAACCAGCTATTACCAAGTTCGATTAGCTTTTCACTTCTTATCACAAGTCATCCGAGAGTATTGCACGGCTCACCGGTTCGGGCCTCCATCTGCCTTTCGGCAAACTTCACCCTGCTCATGACAAGCTCACTTGGCTTCGGGTCTCTAGCATACTACCTACGCGCTATTCACACTCGGTTTCCCTGCGACTCCACCCTCTCGGGCTTAGCCTGCAGCATGCTAGAACTCGTTGGCTCATTCTTCAATAGGCACGCCATGACGGATATAAATACCCGCTCTGACTCCTTGTAGGCATATGGTTTCAGGTCTATTTCACTGTCCTCACCGGACTACTTTTCACCTTTCCCTCACGGTACTAGTTCACTATCGATCTCTAAAAATATTTAGCCTTACCAGTTAGTTCTGGCAGATTCCCCCGAGCTATTCGTGTCTCGAGGTACTCAAGAATACTGGCAAAAAAGATGTTTCGTTTTCGTTTACAGGGCTATTACCCTCTAGGGCTCCGCTTTCCAGCAGATTCAACTAACGAGACATTTTGTAACTTTTCTTGCTTTTAAAAAAGCAACGCCAGCATCTTACAACCCCCAGCAACACTTCCACGGGACAATCGAAATCATCCTGTGAAAGTGGTGCTAGGTTTGGGCTTCTTCCTTTTCGCTCGCCGCTACTTAGGAAATGTTCTCCTTGCGGAGATTGTTTTCTGTTCCTCTGGGTAATGAAATGTTTTACTTCCCCAGGTGCGCTCATGAGCGTCTAGTCTCATGTACTCCGCGCGAGGCGGAGTGGGTTTCCCCATTCGGACATTTCCGGATCAAAGGTTGCTAGGCACCTCCCCGAAACTTTTCGCAGCCAAACTACGTCCTTCATCGCTTTTTAGAGTCAAGGCATCCACCATACGCCCTTACATTTCTTATTAGGAAATGTAAAAACCTCAATGTACCACCGCATGTGGTACATGATTTTTGCTTTGCCCTGTTCCGTGCGATCGATCAAACACAATCGAGTCTGATGCATATCAAACGAAACAGGATTTGTGTCTTACACTTCCTACAATCAAAAGCGTAAGACACGGTCGTCCCCTATCTCCATCCCCCGAAGACCCCTCTGTTGGTACAGAAGAAACGGTGGCGTGATAGGGATTCAATTGTCAACGAACTTCTCTATAAGTTCCTAAAGAAAAGCGCCGCTTTCGAAGCGGCGCTCGGATACGCATTTAAGTACGCTACCGATTCCGCTTTGAGTGGGGCTTTTCGTGGGTACTCATAAAGATAGGGTTCCAGTATACCCACCGATTATATTTTGTCAAACGTTTTTTACAGGTCTCTTTTCGGTGTCAAATAGTCTCCCCTCAAGCAATCCGGACTAAAGAAAAAACGCCCTATACCAGGGCGTTTTTTCAGGAGAAAGCACGATTTATTTTTGATGGTGGTCGTGCATATCGCTTCGCATCTTTTTAATGAAATCAGCTGCTGCTTCTTGTCCTCCAAGACCGAATGCAAGACCGACTCCTAATGAAAGAGCGATGATGAATCCTGTAAAGAGTGTTTGCAAGAACGGAGCTGCAATTCCAAGTTGTGAAAGTGCGATCAAAAATGCAAAGATCCAAATTGACCATCGTGCCACAGCACCAAGAAGTCCTGCGATACGAATTTCTGCTGCACGCGCAGAAGCAGTTACTGTGCGTTGCACCGCATCAGCAAGTACTCCAGCAACAAGAAGAACGAGAACTGAAACAACTACGTTTGGAAGATATTGAAGTACCACTTCACTCAAGAATCGATTTACCTGTGAAAGTCCGAGCACATCGAATGATGCAACAAGGAATACAAGAATAATAAACCACTTGATAAGTCCTCCCACAAACGCACCTGAATTAAGATTCAAGCCACCACGATGCATCATTTCATCAGCGCCGGTTTTTTTGAGAACATCATCAACTCTTGCTGATCGAAAAAGCTGATGAATACCACGACCAACAATTGTTCCCACTACCCAACCAA
>CAYVKU010000001.1:3754-4688 GCA_964452305.1 uncultured Candidatus Saccharibacteria bacterium
TACACTCTTTCAGACGTGTGCTCTTCCGATTTCCCACTACCCAACCAAGAACGAAAATAATAACCGCAACAACAATATTTGGAAGATAGTTAATAATTCCTATCCAAAGATTTTGAAACGATGATGAGAGCGCTTGGCTCCAAGTTGTAATAAGCATACGATTGCATACTGTTTCGCAAAATACGAAACGTTATCTATTAATGACCATCCAATAAATAATGTGCTCTGTATATATTATACAGAAAAGGAAGAGGTTATATGAGCGAAAACTCCTCCACAGAGGCAATCTGGGGATACCTAAACAACCCCCAATCGATTCACAATCTTCTCATGAGGGAAATCGAGAATGTCTCGAATGAGTTTGTCATACAGACCAAGCCGATATTGGAAATCAGGAGTTTCAAAAACAGCAAATCGAATTTCTTTTCCAATTTCTGATTCAATCGTTTTAATAGCATTATCAAGCACTCCTTTTTTTAGATGATCTCCGACAATCAGAAGATCTACCCTACTTTCTTGATCTTGAGTGAACACTCCTGAAACAATTACCAATTTCATCAGTCCGGCTTTCTGCAATTTTCGAGCAATGTCTTTTGGACCGAGATGATTAAGATTAACGAGAAATTGTTGTAGTGGCGCAAGATATTCAAATTGAGTATTCAACATCCAACCTTGAGTTTTGACACGAACATGTACTTTTTTTCCACCCTTTTTTCGAATAGTGTCTTTAAAAAAGATTTTTCTCTTAATGAGATCCATCTTTTCTAAAAGAGAAATTTCTTTTCTTACTTTTGAAAGACTTTCTTTTGTGCGTTCTGAAATTTGCCGTGCATCGTAAGGAACTTCAGGATTGAATACAAACAGCTTTATTACTTTTACCTTGGCTCCATTTCCGAATAATTTTGTCAGTGTGTCCATAACAGGATTATACGCT
>CAYVKU010000001.1:4732-16389 GCA_964452305.1 uncultured Candidatus Saccharibacteria bacterium
ATTTTACATGGTAATTTCACGGCGGACACTTCCTTCAAAACCATACCGGAGCACACCATGCGAGACTTCCCTACGCAGGTTAAGGATTTATGTGCGACAGCAAAAACAAAGCGACCTGTTCTCAAAATCATTCAACACGTTCTATCAAAAGAAATACGCATTTTGAACGATGAAGAAATAGTGATGTTTGGAACACGCATTGTTCGTCCTAAATCACTACCTCAGATACAAGATTTAGGAAATCAATTAACAATTTCCATTGCGCTCGCAACTGGAGCACATGTCATGCGAGTACAGAAAACAGGCATTAATGAATATTTCATTCTTGTTGAACCAGCAAAGTACCCGTGTTTCTATCGAATATTTTCGAGAGAATCAGTCGGTATCGAAATGCATGGAGAATTACAGCTGCCTTCCCGTTCAGGAGATCGAGCCATACCGATTGACTCTTCAGAGAAATTGAGAGCATATCTCAAACCAGATTACCAAAGCATGCCTCACGGTATCGGTGAGTATCTTGGTATCAAAGAAGGAAGCACTGAGATCAGCGACTTGTACACATGAAAGATCTCAGGAGACCACGCGCAAGTGTGGTCTTTTTTATATACTACATACAGACCCAGATCTAAGGAGATGCTGTGAAGATTATCATCATAAGCAGGACAGATGTGAGCAATTCTGTTCACGTTGCTTACACCACCTCACGGTATTGGCTGAGCGCACTTGCCTGCGCGACGGTGTGTGTACTTCTCACGATTGATGCACTTCTTGGAGGATTTGTATACAAAATCATACGTGCATGCGAAAGTCCTTTTTATGAATAAAACCACTCTTTGTGAGTGGTTTTTCTCTATATTGCTATAAATTAAAAACAATGGTATAATTGTATTAGTTGAACCTACACACTTCACGGAGGCAAGATGCAATACTTTCTTGTTCCCTATGCGTACGATTACATCGATCCCGCAAAAGGAACTGGAGCAGGAACAGAAGCGCGCATTGACGCTGGAATGAACACTCTCACCAACCGGCTTTGCAACGTTGTTCCGTTTGAAATGATTTTGACGGCCGGATACTCGAAAGAGTCTCCGCACACACCGACAAAATCGCATCCAATTTCTCTTGCCGAGATGATGGGCAAGTATACACAAGCAACGTGGCCTAGATCATATTGCCATGCGCACATAAAGCCTTCTGCGTGGGGCACACTCGAAGAAACTGAAGAAGCGATTCGCACAATCTCCGAACTGAGACGCCCTGGTGTTCACACCAGCATTGTCGTATCCTCTCACAAGTATCACATTCCTCGCATCTGGCTTTGCTGGAAACTTCTCCCCAAACCTTTCCGCTACACACTCACCTTCGTCAAAGCAAATCATCGCTTCACGAAGAAAGAAATTCTCGCAGAGTGCGTGAAGTTCGTGCTCTATACAGGGATTCTTCTTTTAGGAAGAGTTCTCTACGACTAACCAAAACCCCGACGCGTGCGCGTCGGGGTTTTTCTATTAACTAGTTACTTTCAACTACTAGCCAACTTGCTTATTTGAAGTTTACCTTACCTCCAGCTTCTTCAATTTGTTTCTTCAATGCTTCAGCATCTTCTTTCTTCATATCTGTCTTAAGCATTGCAGGTGCACCATCTACAAGATCTTTTGCTTCCTTGAGACCAAGTCCAAGAGCTTCTTTTACCACCTTGATAACTGCAATTTTATTTGCTCCTCCATCAGCAAGCTCTACGTTCATCGTATCCTTCGCTTCTTCAGCAGCAGCTCCTGCAGGAGCAGCTACTGCAACAGCAGCAGCTGAAACACCGAACTTATTTTCAAATACTTTTACAAGCTCATTCAAATCAAGAACAGACATTTTTTCAATCTCTTCTACGATTGACTTGAATTTCGCAGGAACTTCTACAGCATCCTGTACTTTTGTTTCTTCAGACATAGTCGTTTTATAAATAATTAATTAAGAATTTTTTTGTTTTGCAATCTGATCCAAACCGATAACAAATCGTTGGATAGGACTGTTGATGATGTTCACGAACTTGCCGTGAAGCACCGGAAGCGGAGGAATCGTTGCGATTTCCATCATATCTGCCTGACCCATAAGTCTCCCTTCAAAGAGTCCGCCGAGGATTTTCAAAGCCTCAGGATTCTTTTTCTGGAACGTATAGATTTCTCGAGCAGGTGCAATGAGATCATCAGACCATGCCATAGCGAGCTCTCCTGGAAGTTCTGGGATTTCTCCTTCAAACTTTGCATCAGTAAGTGCACGCTTGATCAAGGTCTTTTTCGCTACATAGTATGTCACTCCCGCTTGAGAAAGCGCTCGTCGCATTTCGTTTATTGTCCCCACAGTAAGACCGTGGAAGTTTACGAATACGAGAGACTTCGCATGAGAGAGAGCTTCATTCAGTGTGCGAACGATTTCCTGCTTCTTTTCTTTGGTTATTGCCATAAGAATGAAAGCATCAATTG
This sequence comes from uncultured Candidatus Saccharibacteria bacterium, assembly GCA_964452305.1. GTDB lineage: Bacteria > Patescibacteriota > Minisyncoccia > Phycocordibacterales > Zambryskibacteraceae > CAYVKU01. The sequence continues at coordinate 7,207 of CAYVKU010000001.1, forward strand.
ATAAAGAAAAACGGCCCACATATAAGGCCGCAAGAGTTTGCGTTCCGGTCGTATTCGATCGGATTGCCTCGGTAGGAAATTAAGCTTCATCTCAACTTTTCAGTGAGGAAATACGGCACCTACTGTCTTTGGCCTTACAAAAAGCATTCTACATCACATGCCCATTTTGTCAAAGAAATACTTTTTCACAAAACCAACGGACATTCATGTACGCAATATTTCTATAGGTAATAATAAAAGTGCGACCGCATCTTTATTATTACTTATAGAACTAATAAGATTAGAAGTAAATTTTAGCTTTTCTTTCCTTCCACCAAGAACGAAAAATGACAACGAGAGAAACCAGGGTGAACAAACCGGCAGTAAACCAGATCATTCCCTCTCTGTCATACCCTCCCCCAAATCCAACTCCCAATCCTCCCCCGCCATCACCAGAAATAAGAATGAGTATTAAAGCAATTGGTAAATATATCCGAGCAAATTTCCACCACTTTTTTTCTATTTCTTTAGATAAAAATTGAAGGAAAAAATAAGATAAAGAAAAACCTATCGGGAAAAATATTAGAATCTGAAAAAAACTATCTATATCAAATCTCTTAAACTCAAATGGGAGGTTATACTTATCCCAATACTGAATTAAGAAAAAAACAAATATACTTATTGATAAAGATGCGGCAAATTTGAAAGTTGTTTTATTCATATTTTATTTTTATTATATCTTTAATTTGATTTAACTCATCAAGAGTCACTAATCCTCTCTTATAAAACCTTTCAATAACTAACAGAAACCTTGCCTCAATTACACCTGATCTTACTTTTAAGCGAAATTCGCATTTTTCTTTCTTTTTCTTATTCTCACACCCTTTCTCTTTTTCTATAATCCTTTCGAGTTTTACCAGTATTTTTTGAAGTTTATCTTTTTTCTTATCAGTAAGTGTGAGTTTGTTGATATACCCCTTAAGAAATCCTATCCACTCTTCTTGAGAAATTCCTGACCCTTGATCAATAACTGTATCAATAGTTCCATTTGCATCGATATCAATTGATAATTGAGTATTTTCTATCAAAGTATCTGGAGAAACTGGTGGAATTGTTACCAACATACCAGCAACAACAGGTACATCTTCAAACACAATTGATTCTAAAACAATGTCTCCGTTAGTTTTTTCAACCTCCAAAGTAAATGTTCCGCGGTTTTCACCAACCAATTTCATAACAACAGGATTATCACTGGAAACTCCTGCATATTTCACTTCTCCAAACTCTCTATAGTAAGAATTTGGAATATTTTCCTCTGCATATCGTATTCCATTTATTGAATCGACAAGTCCGGTGTGTCTTCCGTCAGAATCATACAGGTGCAAGCTAAGTGGAGAATGGAGAGTGAATGAGAAACTTGTATCGTTACTACTAATTGCAGGCTCTTCGTTTGTTATCACATCAGTGAACTGTATGTTTTCATTTTTAATAATTGATTTAAGAGTTTTTTGTAAATCACTTACTTCAAATATTGAACCGTGCTTTCTGTTTCTTGCAGTTGCATCGTTATTTTCTTCTAAATCTACATAAACCACACCAGTATCACTTAAAACAGCACTCGGCAAAACAACAGTTCCATCTCCTCTTTTTGTTCTCAATAACTCTCGATCAAGATGATTTAATGTATCCGCACAACCAAACACATCGCAGTCATCATATGCAATACCACGAACTGTATCTATTCCTACACCGGCAATTTGTGTTACTTGAATACTCTCCGGTATTACAAATTCATCAAGCGCATTGTGAATTTGATCTGCATAATCAAGAAGTGCCTCATCAAGAACGTTTGGAGTGTCTATATCGGATGAAGAAGGATCACTCCACCTTCCACTCCTTCCGGTCATAAAATCACGAACATCTGCATATGTAGCCAATACATTACCCGCAAGGTCTTTTAGCTCATCTACTTGAATAATGTCATTTGAAAAAGTAAATAACGGACTAATCACTGTTTCAAAATATTTTCTTGAAGGCAACAAATGATATGCCGACTTCATATCCTCAGAAACACTTCTCGATACCCCTTTTCCAACAGGAGTTGTACCGTGGAGCAAAACCGCAACAGCTTCTGGAGTTCCAAGTTGTGGAACGGCAACCAAAACAAGCTTATCGATTTTTTGAAGAAGTGGATTATGAGTATCTTGCAGATATTTAATAAGGTATTTAGCAACAAGTCCCCCATTCGAATGAGTAACAATGGTTACCTTTCCTGTTAATGAGGAGTCGGCGAGACGATTTAATTCTTGGATAATATATCCGGTTGTTGTAGCTGATAGATATGAAATTTTTTCAACTCCTTCTTCTGTGCTCAGTACCTTTCCTCCTGTAACAACATCAAATAATCCAAGCCTCCAGTCATACACCAAGGGTTTCCATTCGTGAATAACTTCACTTTGCACCAATTCCGTATCCATGTATTGCGCAAATGTTCCATAAGTATTTGTTCCTGGCCATTCATCAACTCGAATAAGAGTTTCGTCAACGAGATCTTTTGCATAAATATCTTGTAAAAGACTTGCTCCCGTCGAGGTAGCGAGCATAATCTGATCCATGTCATTGAATCCATTTGGCTCCCAAATTCGATCTTCACCCAATAAACCCGGTCGATACAACCTACTTCCTCCAATGCCAGGCAGAAACGCAACATTAGAACAACATTGTTCCACCTGTTCTTCTCCTCCGTCTGTCAAAAGCCATGGATCGAAATGCACATTCCCGTATATTTCCTCACCTTGACCATCCGGATTAAAGTCTGGATGAAATGGACCCGTTTCACTTCCCCACCAATTATTTCTTGCTTCCACAACATTCTGCCCAATATTCTCAATACCACTTCCATCATTATTTACAATCACCGACTGAACAATGGAAACATCTCCACCTCTTACAACTACTCCTCTGTGATTATTTTCGAAACGACTAGACGTAACATCGAGTAATCCATTTACTATCGTAAAAGCAGAATCGTAGTTACTAGATACTGCAATGTTGTTGGCATATAATTCTCCTCCATACTGCACAATGGCACTTCTTGGTTCAGGAGTGTAAATATTTGTACCTCCAAAACGAATACTCACATGAGAAAATTGATTAACACTTCCTGAGTCAAATTGAATCATATTCCAATCTCCTTTCTCTGGCGCAGAAGAAGATCCATCCATGTTTGTATCTCCTCCAAACAAATCATCGAGAAGTGAGGTAATAACAATAGGTTTTTCTTCTGTGCCAGAAATAGTAAAATTTCCCCTTGAAACAATTAATTCATTTTGATCCAACTTTAAAATAAGTCCGTCTTGCAGAGTGAGACTCGTATCAGATGCTATTTCTAAGAAATGAATAACGTAAGGCAAATCACCTCCTTTCCAAATATGATTTCCTGATGTTGCACCGAATCTCAAAAAACCATTTTTTGTTCCACCAATTACTTCTGTTTCTTTTGAATAAAAATCAACGCCTGCAGAAATTGCTCCGGGAATTTTAACTTGATCAAAATTTGTATTTTCAATATATACATTTCCGATATTGAAAGCAGAAATACCATGCTCATTTATATTTTTAAATGTAGTATCAAAAATCGATACTCTACCCGAATCGACATACACACCAAATAAACCTCCTTCGATGTGAGATTGTGTAATATCTAAATCACCTCGTTTTTGCCATACAGCACGATTGAAGTTATCGCGCAAAGTTGCACCTGAAAAAGAGAGAGTTCCTCCATCATTTATTATTCCCGCTAAATTAGCACCTGCATATTGAATTACAGCATTTCGAAATATACCCTCTGATCCTATGTCGAACTGAATACCATCCCAATCTTTGGAAGTAGGAGCGCTCCCATTACCATCATTATTTGTATCACCCCCTGATTCATCGTCTTTTGCTGAGGTGAACACAACTGGGTTACCAACAGTATTTCCCACGACTAATTTTCCGCGCACCAGGATAAACGCTCCAGGAGAAGCTTTTACAATAACTCCCGGGTCAATAGTTAGAGTGGATTCTTCTTCAATAATAATAAATCCCTGAAGTAAATACGGACTCTGAGAAACAGACCATACTGTATCAACAGACACATCGGTTGCTACCGTTGATCCACATACTGGAATTATCTGAAAGAAAAAGATACTGATAAGAAGGAAAATCCTTTTCATATTAGTCGATGAGTCTTACGAACACATCTTTTAATGAATTCCAGAACGTTCGCTTTTGACCAAGTACTTCTTTTTTATTCTCTACATCAACAACCGATGTTGCATTGAGAGATCCAGAATCTGTTTCCATTTTTAACTGATTTGATTTATCAGGAATAGAGCTCGATATATTTCCTGAATACACGGACCCTGAAAACTGTTTAGTAGCGGTATAAAGATGGAGTAATCCTCTTGGATCAAATAGTAGCGGCGGGACCGATCTTACTACGCTCAACTGAGTCACTTCACTGTGTAATGTAATAGATTTCCCTTTTAAAATAATTGTATCCTTTGGAAAAACAAATTCTTTCCCAAGATGGGAAATTTTCCATTGATACAAGTTGATATCATCATCACTTTTGTTCGTAACAATAATATTTCCTGTACCATCTTGAGATAGGGAAATTTTTGGATCAATCACTTTTACAAGAATCTGATCCGCTGATTCAAACTGTCCCTTTTCTGCATTTACTACCACAATATACTCACCAGAAGTTCTATAGGAATACGTAACATTTGAACCGTATTTCATAGACCCATCCCCGAAAGACCAAGAGAACGAGGCACCTCTTCCTTCATTCAAATTTTCCTCGTTTGTCTCTGCTTTAAATTCAACACCGTTTCCCACAGCAGTGATCCTATCTGGACCCGCACTCACTACAAATTTTGGTTCAAGAAAATCAAATTCTCGTATTGGAGAAGTGTAGATAGAAAGTAATTTAGATTGAGCCTTGTTTACTCCAGACACATTTTCTGAATTATTTTCATTATTAGATGAATTATTATTTGTTTCTTCAGTAGAAGTGCCCGCGACTTGAGACCAGGAATTTTGCAATCCTGGAGTTGGTTGTCCTGATCCCCAAGAATTTCCTATTTTTTGTAAAGAATTTCCGTCTCCATTCCCTCCCATTCCATTGGTATAACTGAATATATCCTTATCAACGTTAAGATCATTTCGAAGAACTAATTGTTCTCCTGTATTTGAAAGACTAAATACGCTATCAAATACCGCAAATGACACATTAGGATAGGCATTAAGAAAAGCATTCGCATCATTAGCAATGATCGCATACTCGCCTGCTTTTAACACAATATCTCCATTAAAAATTTTTAACGTGTGGTTCACATTATTTTCAAATAATTTCCATCCAGAAATATCAATATCTTCCGTGCTCGTATTTTGAACCTCAACCCACTCGTTGGTATCCGACCCTTCTAAGTCGTACATAATTTCTGAAAAAACAACTGATCCATGTCCATATATCGGAAACAAAAACATGATTCCTATTATTATGTTTGTGATTATTTTCATGGGACTACTTACAAAAATCCCTCTCACAGAGTGGAGGGATTTTATTCAATGATAATTTGATTTTCTATACGATTGCTCTCATTTGCTTCGACATAGACCACTTCGGGATTCTGTCGTTCATTCCAATACTGAACTGCCACAAACAAACCAAGGCTTACCGACAAGATGCCGACAAAACCAAAGAAAAGTCTAAAAAATGTCTTATCGAAATACGCGCTCATACATTAATCGTACCTACCCTTTTTGTTTCCGTCTACTCCCCTGTTCACAACCCTCTTTATACCCTCTGTACTATAAGTAATAATAAAAGTGCGACCGCATCCTGATTATTGCTTATATATTTTCTTCTATGGGTAGCTTGGAAAAACGAAATTCTGAACTGATCAGAAAATCAAAAATTCAACACGCTATTTTATCTACACTCAAAATATCAGGGCTTATAGCATGGGCGGTACTTGCGCCAAATACCATAACCTTATTAAAGCCAGTATTAAAAAACAGCAAACGCAACACCGAGAAATCAATTTACTACGCAAGAAAAAGACTTATTGAAAAAGGTCTGATTGAAACAGATGGACAATCTGTTCGTCTCACCAAAAAAGGAGAAATCGAGCTTCAACGCTTAGAAATCGGAAGCACTAAAATACAAAAGCCCAAAAAATGGGATAAGAAATGGAGAATACTTATCTTTGATATCCCGGAATCAAAAAGAACTACTCGAAACAAACTTCGAAATACCCTCATGGGAATCGGGTGTCGTAAAATTCAAAATAGTGTATGGGTCACGCCATATAATTGTGAGGATATCATCACCCTCCTCAAAACTGATTTTAAAATTGGAAAAGAACTTATATACATAATCGCAGATCATATTGAAAATGATGTTTTTTTAAGAAAGTATTTTGAATTACCTTTTGAAGGGAAATGATAAGGTAATAATAAGGATGCGGTCGCACTTTTATTATTACCTCATGTAGTACACAGTGGATAGAATAGGTAATATGGTGGAGGTGTCCTCTCTTCCAGTATTTGACGGTATTTGGTCTATCAGATTTTTACCAAGAAACGGAGTCGACCACTTTTCCTTCTTCATCAAAAAGCGTGATGGTTTCATATTCTTTTGCCCAAAGTTCCCACTTTTGATTCAAGTAGACTCTCCACTCTTTTGTATAAAAATTTTGATCACTCGCATGCCGAGATACACACGCATTGTAATTAAACGTATTTCGAAGCATCACTCGACATTGTGACGTAAGACCACATACACCATCTACACAATCTCTTTGCAATTCTCCATTCACAAATGTACGAGTATCGAATTGGGGTGTTTTACATGTTTGAAGATTCTCAACAAATACACGACAACTTTTTTCAAGTCCGCGGATATTCACTTCATCTTCTGGTTTTGGACAAGAACGATTGGAAAGCCTTGGTTGAAAATCAAATGACGGAAGATTTTCAATATATCCACTACATTGATTTACCAAAAAACCATTCACACCCAAATATGTATTGTTGATGTTTGAAAGTGTTCCTGTAACAAGAGTCACCTTTGATCCGCGCTCAAGTACAATTGGCGAATTCGTATTTACCCCATCGAGCACAAAAAGTCTTGCTGCTCCCGGAATCTTCACAATATCTGAAGGAAAATACACACGACCATCATAGCGTTGATACGGAACACTTCCCTTTCCATTCGTAAGTGTCCATCCAGTGATTGTCACTTTTTCATCACGGAGTCCATTCGCATTTAGTGTTATATATTCTTTGTTTGGTTGAAATTCATATGAAGCATTTCCTCGTGTGAGCGTAATTTTTCCCGCCCACTTTGAACGACCTGCTTTTTCGGCTTCTTTCTCAGCCTCTCTATCTGCTTTCGTAATTCCACTTCCGCCTGAAATAGCACTTCTTGATTGAGTTGTTGGTTCTGTAAGTTTTGCACCGTCGATGGTAATCAAACCTACTTTACTCAAAATCATAAGAAGAATGAGTGCAATAAATCCAATTCCAATCAACGCATCTTCGGGTTTCTGCGCCATATATATACTATACAGGAGAATAAAGAATGATGAACAAAGAATAAAAAGAAATGCAAACACAGACAACAAAAAACCGCCCGGTTTCCCGAAGCGGTTTTTTGTTTTGGATTAGCCGATTGCTCGGTTAAACCCGATGCACATTTCCATTAAGGAAGTGATACACCTGAAGTTCTCCATGCAGTTTCACCACCCATGAAGCTTGATGTCTGGAGTGAACCATTCATCCATCGAATTTCTTCGATACCTACAGAGTAAGTGTCTGTGTTAACAAGAGCACCTGCAACAGTTCGTCCTTCTACAAGGTATTCAACAGCGAGAGTAACTTCGTTGTTTTCTTGTAGAGTGAAGCTATCAGTGCTTGTCACAACTCCTGATGGAACTGTGAAGCTTGAAGTTGAAGCCGCGTTAAGAGTTGTCAAAGAAGAACCTTTGTATACTCCAAACTTGAACATTCGGTTAGCTTCTGAAGTTGTAGCTTGTGTTCCGAAGAGGATATCACCACCTACAGCCTTCACTTTAACTGTGAAGATTCCCTTCATAGTTGAAGTTGAAGTGTTTGATTGCTGAGCAGTAGCTGACTTCTCAACAGTCTTAGATACGAGAGTGAACATAGGACCAACTTTTCGGAGAGTCATAGTTTCACCTGTAGCTGAACCTGTTGGAGTAACAGTATCACCTGCTGTGTTTTCTGCAGTTACATTAGCAGCAACAATAGATGCTGAGAATGTTGTAGCAGCAGTACCAGCGTCACGAATGTCTACTTTGAGTGTCAAAGTCTTTGTTGAGTCTTTAGCAACAACGAAGTCAATGTCAGAGAAAGTAGCAGTCATAGCTGTAGCTGATGTTGACACAACTGAAGCTGATCCAATCAATGTGCTTCCATCGTAGAGGTAAGCAGTTGATGAAGTAGCTGTTGAAGTGTTTCCACCGCGTGTGATGTTTGCAACAAGGTCAGTAACCATCACAGCATCTTTTTCAGCCTTAACGTCAAACGCCAAGAGTGAAAGACCATCGAGCTCATCTTCTGATGAAGATTCTGAAGCGACAGCTTCATTTGCCTCAGGTGTGTTTGTGTTGAGAGATACCTTAAGAGCAGCATCATCAGCAAGATCTCCTTCAGGATCGATTGATCGGCTGAACGCTGTAGCTGTAGGACCGTATTGGTTTACACCAGCTCCGTCAATTCCTCGTACACCGTCAACTGGGATAGTGAGTGTGTAGTTAGAAGCGAGGTCAGTAGAATCGATAGAAGGGCGAACGTCGATGTGCACTGTAAGAACCTTTGTTGCATCCTTAGGCACAACATAGTTCAAACCAGCAACAGTGATGAAGTAGTTTGAACCTTCTTTTACAACAGTTGAGCTGTTGAGATCCATTGAACCGAGAACGTTTCCGTTATCAGCAACGTAGATCTTTGAAGCAATCTTGTTGTAGAAAGCAGTTGAAGGAAGTTGAACCTTTACGCGCTCAACTCGGATGTCTGAAGTTTTAGCTTCAAGCTTGATTCCGAGAACAGCAGCTTTTGAGTCACCTTCGTAAACCTTAGTTCCAGATCCTGGAATTGGGTTCAAAGTAACTGTAAGTGTTCCTTCTACTC
>CAYVKU010000001.1:16493-16741 GCA_964452305.1 uncultured Candidatus Saccharibacteria bacterium
GATTCCTTCAGCAGCTTGCCATTTAGCAAGAGCTGCACGAGTGAGTGTTCCGAAGTATCCGTAAGACGCACCAGCTGGCATCATAAGATGTCCTTTTGATACGAGAATCTTTTGGAGTTCAGTAACATCAGCTCCAGTTGAACCAACTGTAAGGTCTGTGTTGAACATGTAGCCTGTTGATGATGAAGAACCACCAGCAAGAGCTGCAATTTGTGCTTGTAATTGTGCAATCATCGCTTGAAGTTCAG
>CAYVKU010000001.1:16793-17012 GCA_964452305.1 uncultured Candidatus Saccharibacteria bacterium
CAAAGCGATAGTTACGATTCCTGCGAAAAATCTTTTCATGTGTTTAATAATTTTTGGGTTGAAACGTAGGCCTACGATTTACTAATAAATGAACGTAGTACCTACGGTTGGAGCGAACGGAGATTGCTCTCTCGTTCGCAAGTTGATAAAAATCCTAATAATCATCAACAACTCCCCACCCCGGTCCCGCTATGCAACGCATAGAAGGTCGACCCAGGA
>CAYVKU010000001.1:17022-18444 GCA_964452305.1 uncultured Candidatus Saccharibacteria bacterium
GTTTAGTCTGAAATTCTGAATTAGCAGCCGTGAAAGAAAAAGTCATTCAGTGAATGTTGTGAACGGACAACGCTATGTAATTTTCAAAGATCCGTTCGTAACAGTCGTTCTGAACATAAAGACGGACGGGAATTCTTTTCCTTACACGTAAACGAAAATCGTTTCGTGTAGGAATCATTATAAACCGGCGTACGTTTTTAAGCCCAATAACTGTGTGGATAACTTATATACTAAGAAAAACATAGGTTTTACCGCATATAAGCCAGAGCACATACTATAGTATATTTGGCCGAAAGTCAAAGTAAGTCTCCTCTTGCTACTCTGTAACGAGAGAGTATTTCGTCCATCGTCTTTCCCCTTCTTTTTTCAAGATTCCCGCATCCACAAGCGCAAATAGTTCGCGTTGTATTGTTTTTTCGCTGCAATCGCTAATTACTGAAGATATGTCCTTTATCATTACATCTTTTTTTCGTTTCAAAAGATTAATAATAATGCTTTGACGCTTATTTTTCTTCACAGCTACAGGACTGAAATCTTTCAGTTTCTCTTTTGAAGAGTGTGGTTCTCCTTCCTTTATTTGTTCACGAGATTCATATAGGACGTTTTTTTCTCGGTTAATTGAATGCTCCGTTTTTTGATTGTGATATAGGTCATTTTTTACTAGAGGAGCAACCATAGGTTTTGCAACCGCGCTCTGTTGCATTGGACTTACTTCTTCATATCCAAAAGATGGAGAAGAAGCAGGAAGCACTGCAAAAAATGCTTCATCCATACGAATACCAGAACGCTCCCCCGCTTTTAACGTTCGATGAATATGGCTAATTAATTCATTAAATTCTTTCTTTAGGATAGCGAGATTCATTGAAGAAACGAGACCTGCAAACGAAGCAACTTCAAGAAGAGAAACGAGTTCAAGTACTCGTTCACGAATTGTATTTTCCACTTCCTCAGCACCGTGAAGAGCTCGGTCTTTGAAATCAATATTGAGTCTCAAAAGATCCATGCTAATTTTTCTGAGTGACCATTTGAGTGGTTCGCTTTGGTCGAAATGATTGGTAATCATGTATACCGCAGCTGCAAGCTTTTTTATCTTTTGATGTGCAAAGGTAAAATTTTTGTCCTTTCTAAAAAAAGATGATGGGTCAAAATCCTCATTTTTAAGTATTTCTTGAGGATTATTGTTAGAGACTATTTCTTTTTTGTCTTTATTTTGGTCCATGGTTTTTAAAAAGTCTTTAATATATTTTTTGGACAAAAATATAATGTCTTTTATTTACTTATTTATAATACCATGTCCTTTATAATTAATCAAGAGTGTCCTTAATAAGGCTCTACTCGGCCTCATATTAGATTGTCCTTTACCTTGTCAGGATAGAGTCTTATGAGCAATGCTTCTTTTCCCTTATTCAAACACAAAGGAGT
>CAYVKU010000001.1:18477-30157 GCA_964452305.1 uncultured Candidatus Saccharibacteria bacterium
AGAAAAAAAGAGGATACGAGTAGTATCGAAAGTATTACAAAACCATTTTCAAATATACGAGAAGAGACATTGCGTGGAATACTCGCGGTCGTGTTTTTTGTTATTGGTACCCTCCTGCTTCTTGCTGCATTTGGACGAGGTGGGCCTGTTGGAGACAGTATGTATCGGATACTTAAAACACTCTTTGGATATGGGTATTACATACTGGCACTTCTTTTCTTCATGCTCTGCGCATCATTTTTCCAGAGTCTCAAAAAAAGCTTCCAGACTATTCAGACAATCGGGTCTATTCTCTTTTTCCTTTCGTCGCTTGGCATTGTAACCATATTGATTGATAACGGCGGAGGTAAGGTCGGAGAATATGTTGCAGGTCCTCTCATTTCGCTTTTTGAAGTATATGCGGCATCGATTATCCTCGTAGCACTTCTCATTATCTCTTTCCTTATTACATTTGATGCGGCGCTTCGGCTCGATTTTCTTCTTGGTATTCGTCATCTATTCAAACGGAAAGAATCTCTTAATGAAGAATCGTCTTTACCAATGCGAAAATCATTGCCACCGGAAGAAGAGGAGGATGAAGAGCCAGCACATACACCAAGTGTAGCTCCGGCACTTTCTAAACTCTTTGACAAGAAAAAAGATCAGGAAGAAAAAGAAGTGGATTTTACACCGGTAAAACGAAAAGAAATATCCCTCACCCCTTTCACCCCTCCACCACTTACCCTTCTTGAAAAAGACAAAGGGAAACCTGGAGTTGGCGACATTAAAGCAAATGCAAACATCATCAAACGAACCATGCAAAACTTCGGTATTGCAGTTGAAATGGATGAAGTATCAATCGGACCATCGATTACACGCTATGCCTTAAAGCCTGCGGAAGGGGTGAAACTTTCAAAAATTCTTGGTCTTCAAAACAACCTTGAGCTTGCTCTCGCCGCTCATCCCGTACGTATTGAGGCTCCAATTCCTGGAAAATCACTGGTAGGAATCGAGATTCCAAACACTACAAAAACAACTGTAGGGCTTGGCTCTCTTCTTGCTGAAGCAGAATTTCAAAATTCTGACAAACCACTTCTTGTGTCATTAGGAAAAGGAATTTCAGGCAAATCCCATTTCACTAATATCGCAAAGATGCCTCACTGCCTTATCGCTGGAGCGACTGGGTCTGGAAAATCAGTAACAATTCATGCAATTATCGCCTCCCTTCTCTTCCGCAACGGACCAGATAGTTTGAAACTTATCATGATCGACCCGAAGCGAGTTGAGCTTACTCTTTACAATAGTATCCCTCACCTACTCACTCCTGTTATTACTGATGCCAAAAAAGCGATTCTTGCTCTTAAATGGGCTGCGAAAGAGATGGATCGTCGATATGATGTACTTGAAGAGAACTCCGTTCGAGATCTTGAGTCGTATCACAAAAACATACTTGAACCCGCACTCCAGAAAGCGAAAACAAAAGGAGGTACCGTAGAAGAAGGTACATTACCTGAAACCATGCCGTACATTGTTGTGATTATCGATGAGTTGGCAGATATTATGCAATCGTATCCTCGAGAACTTGAGGCTTCGATTGTAAGACTTGCCCAAATGAGTCGAGCTGTTGGTATTCACCTTATACTTTCTACTCAACGCCCTGAAGTCAATGTCATTACTGGTCTTATTAAAGCAAACGTACCTTCACGAATTGCTCTTCAAGTAGCATCACAAATCGATTCACGAACGATTCTTGACGCAGCGGGTGCGGAAAAACTTCTTGGTGCTGGAGATATGCTTTACATGTCTGGAGAAATGTCCAAACCACAGCGTATCCAATCTGCATACATCTCTGAAACTGAAGTAAAGCGGCTTGTTAAATATCTTTCAGAAAACTACGAATCAGAAATTCCACAAGAAATCGATTTCTCTCAAGAAAAAGGAGGAAATAGTATTTTTGAAGCATCGGTTGACGGCGACGAGGAAGACGATCTTTACGAAGAGGCTCGAGAAGAAGTTATTCGAGCTGGAAAAGCGTCGACATCTTACCTTCAAAGAAAACTTGGTGTTGGATATGCCCGTGCAGCACGTCTTATGGATATGCTTGAAGAGCGTGGTGTCGTTGGTCCTGGTTCTGGCTCAAAACCTCGTGAGGTTTTGATTGGAGGAGGTAGCGACATGGACACAGCGACTGACAATGAATAATGATTCTCTAAAAAAACACTCTCTCTTTTCTGTTTTTGGAATTCTTTTTGCCATCATTATTGTCGGATATAGCGCATTCCAAGCAAAAAATCTTGTTCTTGGCCCTCAAGTTACCATTACTGAACCGAGAAATGGGTCTTCTGTCCCCCATGAAATCGTTACCATACGAGGAGAAGCGAGGAATATCTCGGCAATCTCTTTGAATGATTCCCCTATTTTTATTACCAATACAGGATTATTTGAAGAAAAATTGATAGCACCTCCAGGCTACTCTATAATGACATTACGCGCATCAGATAGATTTGGAAGATCAATCACTCGATATATTCACCTTATGAATACAGAAGAGCGATCGATACCATCCCCTACTATTATGCCGACAGGAACAAGTACCGAAGAAGATTCAAGTAGTAACAACCAAACATGAAAAAAACAAAATCAACAGCGAAAGCCTCACGTTCCGAACAAAACAACGCTCACATCGATGATGCGATTCGACAAATCAAAACAAAATTTGGAGATGACGCTATTATGAAACTTGGTGAAAAACCAAAAGTAGACATTAACGCTATTTCTACTGGCTCTATTGGACTTGATGCGGCGCTTGGTGTCGGAGGTCTCCCACGAGGACGTATTATCGAGATATTTGGTCCTGAATCTTCTGGAAAAACCACCCTTACTCTCCACGTAATTGCTGAAGCTCAGAAACTAGGCGGAATTTGCGCTTTCATTGATGCAGAGCATGCAATGGATCCTGAATATGCGAAACGTCTCGGTGTAAAAATTGACGAACTTCTCATTTCCCAACCTGACACAGGAGAACAAGCGCTTGAAATAGTCGAGAGTCTTGTACGATCTGGAAAAATGGATGTTATTGTCATCGACTCAGTGGCAGCACTTACTCCAAAAGATGAAATCGAGGGAGACATGGGAGCACACCATGTTGGAAAGCAAGCACGACTCATGAGCCAGGCACTTCGAAAGCTCACCGCTATTGTTTCGAAATCAAAAACGGTTGTTATTTTTATCAACCAAATCCGCATGCAAATCGGAGTTATGTTTGGAAATCCTGAAACAACCCCAGGAGGAAAAGCTCTCAAATTCTATACGTCAGTACGAATTGATATCAGAAGAATTGCTCAAATCAAAAAAGGAGAAGAGATCATGGGAGGACGGGTACGAGTAAAAGTAGTGAAAAACAAAGTCGCTGCCCCATTCAGACAAAGTGAATTTGATCTTATGTACAACGAAGGAATTTCACGTGAGGGAGAATTAATTGCTCTTGGAGAAAAATTTGGAATTATTCAAAAAAGTGGAGTGAGCTACACATACAAAGAAACAAAGCTTGGTCGAGGATACGACGCAACACGTCAATTCTTAAAAGAAGAGAAAAATATCGCAAATGCGATCTTAAAAGAGATCAGGGACAAGCTCAAAGAATAGTTACAAGAACACTTTTTTTGTAACTTGTATATATTTTTGGCCTAGGCTATACTATCGGCACGTTAGTCAGGAATATGACGAAGAAACAGAGGGGGCGCAAGCCCGTCTCGGCTTCCCAGGGGGAACGTTTCAACGAACAAGCAGTACGGAGAGCACACGCCGCCCCGAAAGCTTGGTTCTGAGACTATATGCAACCTTGTAGCGGACAAGGATGCACTGGCAAAGAAACGAACCTTGAGCATCCTCTCGTAGAGAGCCCTTAAGATTCGATATTCGATCACTCCACTACTAACGAGGCTTCGGCCGGTCGCATGGCAATCCCCACCATGCGATTTTTTATTGCGACAATACATCCTGCACCGAAAGAAGAGTTTCTGGTTTTTCGTGAGAATGCTCAACTTCGAAATAATTTTGTAGAATCCTAGCAATCTCTTTTGCCTGCTCTTCATTTGCTCTATTTAAATGCTGGGTAGAAACACCAATAGAATCTAAATCTTGCTTTAATTCAATCATTTGCTCGGTTGTAAAAAGCATACCGAAACGCTCCATGAGGGGCCCTGAAAAAGACTGCCTGTCTTTTTCAAAACCATCATCAAGAGATTCAGAATCCTCTATGTTACCCTGGTAGTTTTCGAAGCTTTCCATACTATGTATCCTACCGCGATACAGGAGTTCCGCAATGCTTCATCTGTAGACAGATACATCGATACTCTGTACAATGGGCGCCTAAGACAAACCATTATGCTTGAATACAACGAAATTGTAGAAAGAAAATACATTATTTTAGACGGAGAACCTTATGAAGTCATCAATTCTCATGTCTTTCGTAAGCAACAAAGAAAACCAGTAAATGCTACGAAGCTAAAAAATATGATCACCGGAAAAGTGACTGAGCGATCTTTTCATGTGTCAGAAAAAGTAGAAGAAGCAGACATCACCTCAAAAGAAGTGAAATTCTTGTATAACAACCGAGGAGAGTGGTGGTTTTGCGAACCAAATGATCCAGGAAAAAGATTTGCAATCTCAGAAGATCTTATTGGAGAGCAAGGAAGATTTCTTAAAGCAAACTCTCTTATTGATGTAATGATGTTTGATGAAAAAATCATCGGAGTAAAACTTCCTATCAAAGTTGATCTCAAAGTAACTGAGGCTCACCCAGCAGTTAAAGGAGATACTGCAAAAGGCGGATCAAAGCAAGTTGTACTTGAAACAGGTGCCACTCTACAAGTGCCGATGTTTATAAAAGAAGGAGACGTGATTCGTATCAATACAGAAACCGGAGAATATACTGATCGACTTGGATCGAACTTTTAACTACCCTACTCTGTTTCTTCTTGCATAAATAGATGAGCCACTTTTGAAAACAAGTGGGCCAATATTGCGCATACGATAGACCAAAATAATACGATTATTGCCATTTCAAAAACCAATGGATACTCTTTTGTTTCAAAAGATTCGAGAATAAACAAAGGAGAAAACATCACAATTAAGAATGGATCAGCGAGGCACACCGCAAGTGGCGGACAAAATATCTTTAATATAAAAATAAGAGGGCATAACAAAAAACCAAACAATGCTCCATCCGCCCAAGCTGGGAGATTTTTCATTTCTCTATCATAACGCAAAATACCGCAGACTGCTTTGGTCTGCGGTATTTTGATGTTTCATTATTTAGCAACGTACGGAAGGAGGCCGAGGAATCGAGCGCGCTTAATTGCAAGAGCAATCGCACGTTGATTCTTAGCTCCAAGACCGGTTCTGCGACGAGAAAGGAGTCGAGCGTGAGGATTAATAAACTTCTTCAGTAGCTCTACATCTTTGTAGTCGATGTGCTGAATGTGCATTTTTGAATTCTGGTTCATGGTAATCATTTAGAACGGAATATCATCAGGATTTATCTCTTCTTCTGGGTACTCAATGGTATCAACGGGAGCAGTAGCACTTTTTGGAGATCCACTTTCCTGTGAAGAAGCAGAGCCTCCTTCTCTTCTTGGTCCGAATTGAATTCTATCTGCAATAACTTCGGTTCGATATTTTTTCGTACCGTCTGGGGCATCCCAGCTTCGTGTTTGCATTCGCCCTTCAACGTAGACGTTTGATCCTTTTTTCAAGTACTGAGCAGCAATTTCTGCTTGTCTTCCAAACACAACAATATTGTGATAATCGACACTTTCTTGCTTTGCTCCATTTTTGTCTTTCCACACTCGATTGGTTGCACATGAGAATGAAGCAACTTGAATACCAGAAGGAAGTGCTTTAAGTTCTGGATCCCTGGTGAGGTTTCCAATGAGAAGCGCCTTGTTGAGATACATCCTGTTCGTGATTAATTTATAAACGTACGTATATTGTATTACTCAGAAACGAGCTCATCAATCTTTTGATCAATATTACCCTCTTCTGCGTCACCTTCTTCTGCACGGAGAGCATCTTCTCGTTCTTTTTTCGCTGCAGCGAGAACATTTTCACGCACTGTTTTCACAATGAGAAATCGAAGAAATGATTGATCGAGGTCGAGCTTTTTCTTAAGTTCAACCGCAACTTCAGGCATTGATTCGAATTTTACCCATCCGAAATATGCATTGGTAAATCTCTCATTCTTTGTTCCTACTTGCTTCACCATTTCATAAGAAAGTGGACGAGCTTGTGGATCTTCTTCAGAAATCACTTCTCCGCCAAGTTGCGCAATAAGTGATTTGAGTCGAGTAGTCTCTTCTGGAAGTTTTTCTTCCGGAATGGAAGGGAGTAGTAAATAACCCACTTCATAGACTCGAAGACTCTTTTCTTGAGGCATTACCTCGTTAGAATCGGTCATATCTGGACATTCCTTAATTAATAAACTCCCTTGAGGGAGGCACTTAGACTACCACGCAGACAGAAGGGTTGCAATAGACTCTTAGAGAAGTATCCGGAAGCGTTGTAGGGCGTTTTGAACAAGAACATTCTTCATACGCTCACTGTCAATTTCTTTTATTTCAGCGATTTTTTGGGCCACATAATGAACATACGACGGTTCATTTCTCTTTCCTCGAAACGGAGCAGGAGCTACGTATGGAGCGTCTGTTTCAGAAAGAATCATATGCTCGGGCGTCATGCGAATTACCTCGTCATAATCTCGAGCAAAAGTAATCACACCGGTAAAAGAAAGTGAGAAATTTATATCAAGAAAACGTTTCGCAATATGAGTATCACCTGCAAAAAAATGTACATTCCCCCACAATCTTTCTCCAAATTCTTTCGCGTATGACTCGAGAATTAAAGCAGTGTCTTCGTATGCACTGCGTGAATGAATCATGAGAAGCTTCTCGTGCTCTATAGCGAATTGAATTTGTTCTTCAAATTGATCTTTCTGTCGCTTTTTTTCTTCAACTGATTCCCCTGCTAGTCGAAAATAGTCTAATCCACATTCACCAATTGCAACTACCTTTTTTTCTTGGACTAGCGGAAGAAAATCATTTTTCTCAAATATTCTCCGCGGATCGTCGACGGGATGAACGCCGATACACGCAAAAATGTGCGAATGAGATTTTGCTAACTCAACTGCGCTTTGTGAATACAAAAGATCTGTACCGACCGTAATAGTATATGTATTTGTATCTTCAAGCCTTTTTAAAACCTCTGCTCTGTCAGCTTCATATTCTGGGAAATTGATATGAGAATGAATGTCAAAAAATTCAGGAATCATGGGAGATATGAATAAAGAATTAATCTTTTCGAGCAAATAATGGAACTTCTGGAGAGACATTACGCGCAATCAATTCTTGTATTTTTTGTGCAGTTTGAGGAATGATCGGTTCTAGCATTTTAGAAATTCCATGCAATGAAACAACAAGATCTGTAATGATCCGCTTTCCTTTTTCCGGATCAGTTTTCACAAGCTTAAACGGCATCTCCGTTTGAATCAAGAGATCGAGTGCGGAAATATCTTTCCAAATAACTTCAGTAGCTTTCGTAATATCGAAAGACATTATTGCCTGCTCATACTCCTTGTATGGCAAAGAAGAGGTGCCGACATGTTCGACAGGGTTTTCAAGATGGGTTTCTGCCATTTTCATTACACGACTCACCAGATTTCCAATTCCATTTGCTAAGCCTGAATTATAAGATTCTTTAAAGCGATCCATCGTAAATGGACTATCTTCAAAACTCGATATTTCACGAAGAAGAAAATACCGAAGCGCATCAGTTCCATATTCCCCTACTACATCATATGGATTAACCACATTACCAATTGATTTGGACATTTTTACTCCCCCTGCTCCAGTAATAAATCCATTTACAACAATGACATTTGTCGGAGGAAGGTCTGCGGCAAGAAGCATCGCTTGCCACATGACTGACTGAAATCGAGTATTATCCTTTCCACAATACTGAATAGTATATCCATCTCTCCAAAACGCATTAAATGTTTCTGTGTCATGGGGCCAACCGAGGGTTGAAATATAATTTACTAATGCATCGAACCACACATACATCACATGCTCAGGATCGTTTGGCACAGGAATACCCCAAGACATTTTCGAAGAGAGTCTTGAAATACTAAAATCTTCAAGACCGCGCTTCACAAATTCTTTCATTTCATTCTCTCGTGAAGCAGGGATAACACGACACTCTCCTTTTTCAAATAGATCAAGTATCTTTTCTCCGAATTCACTTAATTTGAAGAAATAGTTTTCTTCTTCGCGAATTTCTAATTCTCTATTTGGATGAACAGGACATTTTCCATCAACCAACTGTGATTCTGTTTTTTCTTCTTCACATCCAACACAATACTTTGCTTTGTATTGTTTTTTATAAATATATCCACGGTCATATACTCTTTTCCAAAATTCTTGAGCCGCTTTTTCATGATGAGAATCTGTTGTGCGAATAAAATGTACGTCTTCTTGAATACCAAGAAGGTCTTTAAGTCCTCGAAATTTTTCCGCATACATATCAACATATTCACGTACAGGCATATGTTTCTCTTCTGCTGATTCAAACAATTTTTGACCATGCTCGTCAGTACCTGTATTAAAAAATACTTTTTTATCTTTCCCATAGAAACGTGCAATTACATCTGCACGAATAATTTCCATAGCAAAACCAACATGTGGTTCAGCATTTACATATGGGAGTGTAGTAGTGACATACACTGATTGGGTGTCTTTCTGCATAACTATCAAATAACGGACTTTGCTTTTGTTTCTTTTTGCTTTCTTTGCTCAAAATCATTTAACAACTCCATTCCTACAGCAGCAAGAGGAACAGAAATAAGAATACCGAGAAATCCTGCGAGTTTTCCTCCAATTACGATTGCAAGAATAGAAATGATCGGGGGTACTCCTACCACCTTTTTTACTACAAGCGGATATAGTAACTGGCCTTCAAATTGATTGATAATAAGGAATAAGCCCGCAACAAGAAGTGCTGTGGTAAGACCTCCATCGAAAAAGCCGATTGCAATTGCAGGTCCCGCCGCAAGAAAAGACCCGAAAAGAGGAATGAGTTCGAACATACCCGCAAGTACCCCGAGGAGCAAAGCACTCGGAACCCCAAGTAACGTAAGACCTAAATACGCAAGAACAGCAATAAGTACTGCGAGCAAAAATTGACCCTGCATCCAAAGACCGATTTTTTCTTTCGATCTCCTCCACAAGTCAATAATGTAATCCTCGTAACTTGCAGGTGCGATTATTTTAAGAAACTTCCCTACTCCATCTTCTTGAACCGCAAGATAGAAAGAAAGCACTACGATAAGCATGAAACTTAAAATTCCACCGAATATTACATCAATAGTTCCAAAGAAACCTGTTGAAAGGTTCGCCATGGTGAGATTGATATTTTCAATAATTGCTGGAAGTGAGAAATTTTGAGAAAAATCTTTCAAAATATTTGGCGACTGAGACACGCTACTTGCTTTTTCTATCGCATTAGAATATTCAGGCAAAGACTGCAAAAACATTGCCGTTTCTGTAGCAAGTGGAAGAAGAAGGAAATAAAATGAGGAAACAAGAATCGCTCCTGTTCCGATGTAGATACAAAGCACCGCTGGAACTCTTCCGATTTTTCTTTTGCCAAACCAACGTGTTCCAGGCTCTATAGCTGAAGCAATCACGATTGCGGTCAAAATTACTAAAATGACATCTTTAATAAAAAAGAGAAAATAGAAGAAAATACACACCAGTATAAAGCGAACAATCGTTCCAGTTGAAATTACTACAGGAGGATTTTGTTTCGCTTTTGTTGCCATAGTGCAATCATATCACCAGAGGTTCTCGTTTGGAAGAAACTAAAAAGAAAGAGTGGCTTTTACCTCATCCTCACGCAAGACATTCCCGACAATGGCACAATTGAGATTACTGTTTTTGAAAATCATATTTGCAACCTGTTTCACTTCTTGCGCAGTAACAGCTCTAATTTTTTTCTCAAACTCTTTTGGACTTTCTATTTTTTTCTTCATAATCTCTTGAATACCGACATATTCAGAAACCGAATCACTCGACTCAAGTCCCATGACCAGATTACCGAGAATGCTTTCTTTTGCCTTTTTTAATTCTGCCTCCGAAACAAGTGTCGTTTTTAAATCTTTCAAAAGATTCATAACTGCAGACATAGACTCAACAATTCTTGTTTTATCTACTCCCATAGAAACCGCAAGGAATCCGTGATCAATAAAAGTATCGACGGAAGAACGCACGTAATATGCGACTCCAAGCTCTTCTCGAATTGTTTGGAATAAACGAGCGCTCATCCCCCCTCCAAGAACTGCATTCAACACATCGAGAGCGGGATTTTTTTTATCAAACACATCGAAAGCCCTCACTCCCATAATAATGTGTGCTTGGTCTGTTTGTTTTTGTCGAATACGAAGCTCGGGTTTTTTCTGAACTTCCTTTGTTTTTTTCATTCCAAACTTCTTCCCTTTCTTTAATGAACCAAAAGCGTGCTTTGCAAAATGAAACACTTCTTTCGCATTAACATTTCCAGAAACAACAAGAATCGTTGATTGAGGTTGATAATGTTTTCCTCGATAGAGAAGGAATGTGTCTTGTGTTGCATTTTTTACCACTGCCTTATCACCAAGTATGGTTTTACCAGCCGGCTGATCTCCATAAAGAAGCGCCATGAATTCATCATGGACAATTCGCTGTGGTAAATCTTGATACATATTCATCTCTTCAATAATTACCCCTTTTTCTTTTTCTATTTCTTGAGATGGAAATGTTGGATTTAGATACAAATCTGAAATCACATCTGACATCTTTTTAAAATGCTTTGCATGCCCTTTTGCATAATATCCAGTAAATTCATGAGATGTGAACGCATTATTTTGAGCACCGATACCATCAAGTTCTCCTGTGATATCAATAGATCGAGGTCTTTTTACAGTACCTTTGAAACACATATGCTCAAGAAAATGAGATATTCCATTTTCTTCCGGCGCTTCATATTTTGAACCAGCTTCAACTAATAGAAGTATCGTTGCGGTGAGAGTGTCTTTCATAGGAACAACTAACACCCTAAAACCGTTTGGAAGTGTTTTCTTTATTACTTTCATAGTTATGTAGTGATGTGTGAAATAAGATTTTCTATTGCAATTCTTGTCTGCTCACCCGTATCTCGATTTCGAACAGTCACTCCTTTCCCTAGAAGAGTTTCGAAATCAATAGTTATACATTCAGGTGTTCCAATCTCATCTTGTCTACGGTATCGCTTACCAATATTTCCATTGTCATCAAATGTCACTTTTATTTTTTCTTTTTTCAACATTTGAAATACCTCTTTAGCTTTTTCTACTAGCTCAGGTTTGTTTTTAAGAAGCGGAAATACCGCTACACGAAATGGGGCTAATTGTTTTGGAAGTGCGAGATACACTCTTTTTTCATCCCCCATCACATCCTCACGATACGATTCACAAAGCACCGCAAGTACCGTTCGATCAAGTCCAAACGTAGGCTCAATGACATGAGGAGTAAATCGCTCTTTTGATTCATCATCATAATACTCGAGTGATACACCGCTTGCTGTTTGATGATTTTTTAAATCAAAATCTGTTCTGTATGCCAGACCGTACAAC
>CAYVKU010000001.1:30169-30404 GCA_964452305.1 uncultured Candidatus Saccharibacteria bacterium
AAATGGAAAATCATATTCAAAATCGATGGTTCGTTTCGAATAATGAGCCCTATCTTCAGGACTTACTTCGAGCTCATGAATTTTTTCTTTTGAAAGACCTATTTCATCTATGAAGGCATGCATTTCTTTTCTCCACATTTCAAACGCACGCTCCCAATCATTTTCTTTCACAAAATACTCAATCTCCATCTGCTCAAACTCTCGTACTCGAAACAAAAAATCTCTTGGTGCAATT
>CAYVKU010000001.1:30437-30791 GCA_964452305.1 uncultured Candidatus Saccharibacteria bacterium
CCCCATACCGAACGGAATTTTTGGATGAAATGTGTCGAGAATATTTTTAAAATTTACAAACATTCCCTGAGCAGTTTCTGGTCGTAGATATGAAACAGACGCATCATCAATGGTTGCTCCTACGTGAGTCGTGAACATCATGTTAAATGTACGAGCTTCTCCAAATGGATTTCCGTCTGGACTTACAATATTTTTTTCTTTGATTATTTCACTCATCTCTTGAAGGGTCATTCCTTTAGGGTCAATACCTGCTTCTTCGAGAACGTGATCTGCGCGGTAACGCTTTTTGGTTTTTTGATCTTCAACTAACGGATCAGTAAATCCGGCCACGTGCCCACTCGCTTGCCACACTTT
>CAYVKU010000001.1:30809-35629 GCA_964452305.1 uncultured Candidatus Saccharibacteria bacterium
AATCAAAGCAGCATCTATTCCGTACATATCATCTCGTCCATCAACAAACCGAGACCACCAAAGCTCTTTTATCGCATTTTTGAGAGACACACCTAAAGGTCCGAAATCCCAGGTACCTGCTAATCCCCCGTAGATTTCAGATCCTTGGTAAATAAATCCTCGTCGCTTTGCTAAAGCTACAATCGCCTCAAGAGTATCTTTGTGTTCCATATGTGCCTATCCTATCGACTCTCTGACTAATTCGCAACGATCTCATCGCCGAGCCTAAATGATGGATCTGTAGAAAAACGAGTCGTACTTGCTGGAGAAGTTGTGCGAATTTCCTCTTGGGTAAATCTGTCTCTGCCAGTAAATGTTGCCGATTCTACTAACACAGGAGATGATCCCACCTGAGAAACGCTCGGAATGAAAGAAACATGGAAATATAACTCTTTTGGACTTCCACTATTTCCAGTTCCTGGAGCAATATTCCCCACATTCCATGTTACTTCTCGTGTAAGAGGGTCATATTGTACTGATTCGCCACTTGGCGCAGTGAGCCCTCTCCATGTTACGTAGTTTGGCAATACAGCCTTTACCACACCATCAGTAACGGTGTTTAGAGTATTTGAAAGAGTCCATACCGCTGTATAACTGACCTCTTGCTCAGCCCGAGGCGGAATGGGTCCGAAGTTTTCAATCGTTCCTAACGAACGTACACTTCTTGCACCAAGCGTCACTTTCGAAGCAAGAAGTACTGAGCGATTTACCACCGTTGTAATTTTTTCTTGTTTTCCTGTATCAGTGGTTTGTGTACCTGTCACCGTGATAACCATATCAATTTGGCTACTTCCTGCGTTTGATGAAATAGTTTGAATTGGAGAAAAGGAAAAATTTACCGTGTCTTTCTTTCCTGGACTTAAACTTAACTGCTGTTTGCGTGAGTTTTTATCCCACACAATGACGTTATCAATTGATCGATAAAACCCTCCTATAGAAGCAGTAACTGATGATTTATCAAGCACGGCGCCTTGAAGCTTAACCTCAACAACCGCATCGAGAAGCTCACCAGGAAGATTGTTTGTCCAAGAAACAGATGCGTTTACTTTTTCACCAGGACTTGCGGAAACCCTTTCAGTAGGACGTCCAGAAAGAAGTGCATCGACCGCCAAAAACGGACGTCTTATTTTCATTGATGAAGCGATATTTGAAAAAATTGCTCCAAGTTTTTCTTCGTCCGTTGCTGAAACAATACCTGTTGCAAATCGAAAGGTTCTTTCTTCATCATTTTGCGCTTGAAGTATCCCACGAATGCGGATTTCTCTTTTATCTCCTGGTGGCAAATCTCCCACTCTCCAAATATTGTTATCTATTGAAGGAGCGGGCTGGGCGCTTTGAAACACAAAACCAAATGGATATTCCGCCTGAAACATTACCCCTCGAAGAGGGTCAGGGGTGTTTGCAGAGATATCTACAGAAAATTCGAACTCTTGGTTTGCATTGATTTCTTGAGGATTTTGAATAGTCACAATTACCGGAGATGATTGAATTGCAATTTCATACTTTTTCTCCTTAGTAAATGAAGCGGTTGATCCTTCCAATCGATATTCCACGGTAAGTAAAATCTCTTGAACTGATTCTTTTTCACCAAATAAAATCGCTGATATTGTTTTCCGAGATTCTCCTCTTGCAGGCACTTCTCCAATTTCATCACGAGAGCGAGTGAGTTCAACATTTACATCTTGAGCCGTTCGAGTTCCGGAAGGATATTCGACAATAAGAGATACATCTTCAAGTGGAACCCTGTTTTTATTTTGAATAACAGCATCAAGCGTAAGTACTTCCCCTCCCGCTGTCATTGTTGGACCAACAACTAATATGTCAATTTTATCTGCTGAAATAAAATTCCTTCCTCCAAAAAACATGAACAACGAGACACCTATTGCAACCACAAAAAAGAAAGCTGAATAAAAGAATATTTTTTTGAATAACTTGCTTTGACTACTTTCTCTTTTCTCTCGTTCTTTTTGTATCAAAACTTGGATATCTTCTCCCTCTCCCACTTCCCAAGAACGAGGTGCTTCTATTTCTTGGTTTGGAATAGGAGTGCGCTCATCACGATACTCCATCGGATGGCTGCGTGAATACAAATCCTCTTCCAAAGAATGTATTTTGTCTTTTGGCCGTAAAGAATTATCCATATACAAATATAGTATACCCCACTAAAGTGCCCCTGAAGTAAGGACACGGTTAATATCCTCTTTGAGAATTTCTTTGATTAGCTGGGCATGCTTTCGAGACATTTCGCTAAATGCTGATGTCACAAGAACGCCATACTCTTCCCGATGTGGCATATGACCCAATTCATCAAGAATTAAAAACAAAGCAATACATTCGATAGCAAAGAGTTCTTCATTCGTCCACACACGTTCACACAAGACTTCATATAAATCGCGCACAATAGTAAATAATTCTGGATGTTGTTCTTCACCAGAAATAGTTTTTTGCAAAAAACGAAGCACTCTCGCAAATACTCTTTTTTCATTTTTACGCTCCCTCAAAAAACTATATGCCTGTGCTTGGTTGTGAACCCCTACAATTTTCCATTCTTGTGCGCCTCGAATAAAAGAACAGGTCGAAAAAGATCCTTCTTGAAGACCTTGGACCATTTTTGAGCGCGGCAACTTAGCGCTTCGTGCGCGTGCGTATATCGTGCCAATGTCACGAGTTAAAATAAGACAAAGAAGATCACGCTCACCTCGAGAAGAGGTGCGCAAAACTATCCCGTCTGTAGTGTATCGATGATATGCCATTTAAACATTGAACGAAACAGAAATTTCGTCTCCTTGTTCCACTTGAGAAACATACATTTGAGAAACATTACATGTCTCTTTAATCTCTCTTTCATGATTCGAGATTGCGGCAATGAATTGAGGAAAAACAGAGATAGTTACTTGAACCATTTCTGTAGGTACTTTCCCTGCATTTTTTCGAGCGTCTTGAATTGCACGAATAACATCCCTTGCATATCCTTCGTCTTGAAGTGATGGAGTGATATTTGTATCGAGTATCATTCCTCCTGGCACATGGGAAAGTACTGTCACTTCTTTAACATTCACTTCATCTCGAATAATTGCACTATACCCATCATTCTCTGTAATCAGATCACTTTGGATAGAAAGAGTTTGGAGTGGTTGACGAATTTTGATTCCCGCTTCAGCGCGAAGAAGAAGTGCTTTTGATACAAGATCACGAACATGATCCATAACCTGAATAACCCTTGAATCAACATTTCTAGATTGAGGCCACGCTTCAAGGTGGACGCTTTCTTTTTCTCCTCCCGCTTTCTTATACATATCCTCAGCAAACATCGGAGTAAAAGGAGCAAGAAGCATAGCAATCTCACGTATCACATATCCGAGTGTCGCGATTGCAAAATCTTTATCTTCTCCATCATCTTTCATTCGGTCACGTGAGCGTCTTACATACCACTGAGAAAGATCTGCGATGCAATCACGAATTGCTCTTCCGCCTTCTAGAGGTCGGTACATATCGAGTGATTCGGTCACAACATCGCGACACATTGATACACGAGAGAGAATCCACTGATCGAGCACATGGGTGCTTTCTTTTGGATCACGTATTGATTGCGGGGTGTACATTCCATAAAACTGAGTTACGTTTGAAAGAAGATTAAACACTTTCTTAACCACATCATCAACAGTGCGTTCATCAAAATTTTTAGATTCACCTGGTTGATTCACGGTATACATCCAAAATCGAAGAGGATCAACGCCGTACTTTTCAATCATGTCCCACGGATTAATCGTATTCCCTCTCGACTTCGACATTTTTTTTCCGTCTTTATCTAAAATATGTCCAAGACAAATAACATTCTTATACGCCTTTTCCTGTTAATACTCCAATCGCATGCAACGTATAAAACCATCCTCTTGTTTGATCAATTGCCTCAGAAATAAAATCTGCAGGATAATACATTGTCTTTTCTTCCGCTGTACCAACACGCACTCCATCCTGAGCAAATGGCATACCTCCCGAATCAAACCAAACATCCATCACCTCTTTTACCCTCTTCATGTCATTTCCTTTGTCATCACGAAGCACAACTCCATCAATAAACGGTCGGTGGAGGTCAATTTCATAATCATGATTGTGCGGAAGTGGAGTGAATGTAGCTTCAAGAACAGATGCTGGTTCGAAATGAGAATTGCGAACCAATTCTTTTGAACGCACAGAATCAGCTCCTTCTAATATTGTTTGAATTACCTCTAAACCAATTCCGTGAGTAACCACAACAATTGTTTCGTTCGTATGCTTCTGATCAATCTCATAGAGAAAATCTCCAAATCGTTTTTTTGCATCAAGAAAACTTTCTCCGTTTGGAACAGGAGTCTCGAATAAAAGCATCGATGAATCTCTAAATTGCACATATTCATCAAATGATTTTCCATTGAAATCACCGAAATCAAATTCTTTAATCCGATCATCACGCACCACGCGAGTGGAATCCATTTCTAATGCGTTTCTTACGATTTCTGCGGTTTCTTCCGTGCGAATAAATGGAGATGTATATATTGTAGAAATATTTCTTCCATGAAGATTCTTTGCAATACGAAGAACTTCATCTTTACCTTTTTGAGTAAGGTGATATGGATCACCTACATGAGATGAGCAAATATTTTTTTCGTTATGCTCTGATCCTCCATGGCGAACAAAAATAAACGTGTTTCCATTACTCTTTGTTCTTGATACCAATTCCTCTACTGAACCAACCACATACACTTCCCCGTCGGCATTCATCCATACATGGAGTGGAGTAC
>CAYVKU010000001.1:35711-38972 GCA_964452305.1 uncultured Candidatus Saccharibacteria bacterium
GTTCCCAGTGAATGTCTTCATTTTCTTTTATGAGCTTGTCTCGAAGCGCTGACATTTGGATATACCAAGAATCTCTTGCGTAATAGATGAGCGGAGTTTTACATCTCCAACAAAATGGATATGAGTGTTCGTATTTTTCTTTCTTAAACAACAAACCTCGATGTGCAAGATCTTTGATGATATCAATTGCTACCTCTTCATCTTTTACAAATCGTCCAGCGAATTGAGTGACGAATGGATAAAAATGCCCAGTTTCATCAACGCAATGGAATTTTGGCAATTGTAACTGTGTTCCCAACACAAAATCATCTTGTCCGTACATAACCGCAGTATGCACCACCCCCGTTCCATCTTCTGTAGTTACAAAGTCCGCAGAATATACTTTCCACGCATTTGAAAGTTTTTCTTTTTCATTACCAGAAATAGATTCTTTTAAATATGGATATAAGGGCTCATATTCTAATCCAATAAGCTCTGCTCCTTTGTATTCTTTTACAACCTCACCTTTCCCCTCAAGTAGTGGAAGTTTTGCTTTTGCAAGAATGTACGTCTCATTTTCTACAGACACTTCGACGTACTCAATATCTTTCCCTACCGCAAGAGCAACATTTCCTGGGAGTGTCCAAGGAGTAGTAGTCCACGCAAGAATGTATACATTCTCTCTTCCTATCACCTTAAATTTTGCATATACAGATAAATCTTTTACATCTGCATATCCTTGAGCGAGTTCATGAGAAGAAAGCGCGGTTCCACAACGAGGACACCACGGTACCACCTTGTAGTCTTTATAGAGTCGTTTATCCTCGTGAATTTTTTTCACAATTGACCACAATGATTCGATATACGGAGCTTTGTAGGTTACGTACGGATTATCCAAATCAACCCAATATCCCATTCGATTAGTGAAATCTTTCCATTCATCAACATATGTCCATACACTTTTTTTACACTCAGCATTAAATTTCTCAATGCCATATTGTTCAATATCTTTTTTTGAAGTGAGTCCGAGTTTTTTTTCTACTTCAAGCTCAACAGGAAGCCCGTGAGTATCCCACCCTGCTTTTCTTCGAACAAGATATCCCTGCATCGTTTTGTATCGCGGGATTAAATCTTTAAATGCTCGTGCTTCCAAATGGTGAATTCCCGGGCGACCATTTGCGGTTGGAGGACCTTCAAAAAATACAAAATCTCCCTTTGGAGCATCTTTAAGAAGGGATTTTTTAAAAATCTCTTTTTCTTTCCATTCGGAAAGTATCTTCTCCTCTATTTCAGCATAAGGACTTTTCTTTTGTGCTTTTACTTCCCCATCCATATAGTCTTTGAAATCCTAGCATGCTATCTACACAAAAGAAAAACCGCACAGACATTTCTGTCTGTGCGGTGTGACGTACTTCAGGAGAGCTTCTTGCGTCGCGCGTAGCCGGCAATGCCGAGCGTACCCACTGCAAGGAGCGCGAAACTCGAGGGTTCGGGCACGGGAGTGCCAACGTTCACCTGAATCGACGACCTGCCGACTTCAAGAAGGCTTCCGTCCAACTGGTTCTGATATACGATGAGACCGAGGTTGTAAACCCCGACAGCGTTCGGATCAAATCCACCTGCATACGTCGGAGGGAACACGTACCCCGGGAGAACACTCGGAGGACTCAGGAAATCCATACCCAAGTTCCAAGAGTCCTGCGTTGGAACCGGAGCGATTCCGAGATTGCCGTAATCGCTGTTCCCAGCAGCCGGATTGAAGTCGTAGAACAACTTGTAGTTGTACTGCGTCGCGTTCGCTCCGCCGATGTAGAACCCAAAGTTCCACGTCGCATACGGATTCGCAGGACTCGGCGGATTGAGATCCGTGCCGGGACTCGCATAGAACGTGCCGTACCCGTCGTTCGTCAGAGCTGGGTTACAGACAACCGCTCCGCATCGCTGATGCGCAGTGAGACCCACAAGAACACCGAGCGTGCCCGCATTCGAGTTCGTCATCACCGCATCGTTCGGGATACCCGTACCTCCAAAGGTCATCGTCGGCTGAGAGCCGAACGTACCCGTCGGAGTGAGGGGCTGTGCCTGAACCATGACCGGAGTCATGAAAGCAAAGAGAAACAAAACCTTGTTGAAAAACTTCACGTGCTCTCCTTGAAAAAGATCAGATGCGAGTATTTCCCGCACTGATATAATAATAGCACTATTAAAGACATATGTCAAACATCTCCTCTCCCTCTTTACACAAAAGAAAAACCGCACAGACATTTCTGTCTGTGCGGTGTGACGTACTTCAGGAGAGCTTCTTGCGTCGCGCGTAGCCGGCAATGCCGAGCGTACCCACTGCAAGGAGCGCGAAACTCGAGGGTTCGGGCACCGTTGCTCTCGTGTTTGACCAACTCACCGTATACGCTGGATTTCCTGAGATACCCAGTGATGGGTCGTTGAAGTTGTACGCCTGGTACATCACATCAGAGACCCCGGTCGACAAACCAGCACCGACGATTGAAGACATGAGAACTCCGTTCACACTGTAGCTGAACGTGTTCGTGCCGGCATCAAACGCCATGCTAAGCGTATTCCAGGAGTCATAATTGACTGACCCGAAATAATCGATCCAAAGCCCGGTGTTGACGTCATACCCACGGAAGCGTCCCGCGCCGCCATAATTCGTGTACCCGATAATCGGATACGCAGACGGTGTGTTGAAAAGCAGGTCGCTTGTTGCGGTCGCCCAGATGTCCGTTCGCACGTAACCGTTTTGCGAATTAGCCCACCCACTTTCGACGTAAAGATCGGACTGGAAGTACCACGAGCCCGGCACATCCGTGTTCGTCTTCTTGCCTTGGGTGTTGTAAAACGTCGACTGATACGGACCAGGGCGATTGACGAAGTCCGTAGTCGAATTGATACCGATCTGAAGCACGTCATCTCGACCCTGCACGCCGTCAACGACGACGAAACTTGCCGGATTGTACCGATCAGTACCGAATGAACCGGTACCAAGACCCAGATTGGGTGAGACGTTCGTCTGTGCGAATGCCAGATTCGAAACACCGAAGAAAGCAACGAGAAATGCGAGGACTGCCCTGAGTTGCCTCATTGAAGCTCCTGAAAAGGTTGAAAGAACTGTGAGTGCTGATTATAGCATATTTATAACTTTTGTAAAGTAATAGAAAACCGCTTCGGGATTACGCAATCCCGAAGCGGCGAAGCTGTGTTGCTTTTTTTGCGAGATCAGGAGGAAGGTTTGAAATAACCGAATTACGAGCTCGATTCATTTGA
>CAYVKU010000001.1:39017-40212 GCA_964452305.1 uncultured Candidatus Saccharibacteria bacterium
AATTTCATCATACGAATCTCCGTGAAAACGAAGAAACAAAATTTGCTGGCGACTTTTAGGCAGAAGAGATATCGCTGCGCAAATTTGTTTGACCGCTTCTTTTGAAATCACTGCATCAATCGGACTCAATCGAGTATCTACCCCATCGAAGACTCGATTACGCACAACGATTTCTTCCGAGACTTGATGGACAAAAAGTCTATCAAGTTTTCTCTTAGTTCTTGTTTGATTCTTGAAAAGATTAGCGGCGACAGTAAACGCCCATATGAAAAACTTACCCTTTGATTCATCAAAACGATCAATGGCACCGACGATGCGAATAAGCGCTTCTTGGACAATGTCTTCGATTATCTCGTCGTCAATACTTTCTCCATGCGTTTTTTTGAAACGATACAGAAACATATTCCTGTATTTTTGAAGTAACGAGGAGAGAGCTTCTTCATTTCCATTTCGATACGATCGAATGAGTCTCACATCTTCTTCATCACCTTCTTGGTAACGCATATAGGCACTTGCGTTCCTTTTCAACTTTCGTTGTGCACGCACTTCGACCTGTCTCATAGAGACCTCCTGAAAAGGTACACTGCTTATTTCACTATACTCTTATTCTAGAGAGAAGGAAGGTTACATCTTTTTTGGAACAGGAATACCAAGAAGAGTAAGTCCGTTTTCAATCACCTGTCCTGTGGCACTCGCAATAAGAAGGCGCATACGAGAGACTTCTGTATCCCCTTCCAGAATATGGGATGATGCATAAAATGCATTAAAACTTGATGCGAGTTGCAGAAGATACGTAACAATATAATGCGGTGCGTATTCTTCTCCGGCCCGCTTTACGATATCAGGAAAACGTAGAATCATTCTTGGTAAGGTGTCGTATTGCCAATCTAAAGCAATTTCTTTTTGAATTCCTTGTTCGCGTGCCTTTTCTTCAATTGAAAGAATGCGAGCGCGAGTGTATTGAAGATATGGACCCGAGTCTCCCTCAAAACTAATTGAAGTATTCATATCAAAAATAATATCTCTCCCAGGAGCTTGCTTCAGGATAGAAAATTTTATTGCGCCAACTGCAATTTGGAGCGGGAGCTTCTCGTCGTCACTTTTTTTATCTTTTGCTACTTCTTTCGCTTTTTCTTCTGCATCACTAATCACTGATTCCGCAGTAATAACATCTCCTGTTCGAGAAGACATCTTT
>CAYVKU010000001.1:40236-45929 GCA_964452305.1 uncultured Candidatus Saccharibacteria bacterium
GTCGGAAGCCGGAGCATACCGTGAGAGAGATGCTTTGTTTTCTTTTCCAAATCTGGAAACACCTCCTTCATTGCACGAAGAAGGACTCTGAAATAATCATCCACTTCGTTTCCCGTGATAACAATCGATGCATCATAGGGATATGTTTCGTATTTTACTTTTGCAAGACCGAGCTCTTTTGCTTCATATGTCGGCAATCCTTCTTTATTAATAAACACTCGTGTGTGGAGGGACGGGTCACGTGCTTCTCCTCGATACACAATTGCTTCTTCACTTTTTTCAAAAATTGATGGGGTATGAGAAAGCACTACTTCTTTTCCAAAATTTCCCGTTACCGATTCGAAGAAATAGTAATCAAATGCAGTACCGAGAGTTTGATATATTGTCTCGAAATACTCAAGGGTCATGGTTCTTCCTTTTTGATACAGCGCATTAATTTCCTCATCGCTCTCATCGTAGATTTTTTTATTTATTTCTGTGACATACGCAAGGAAATCAGGATCATCTTTCACTTTTTTTGACCCTTCTGCATATGAACGAGCTATGTCTTTAACATTCTCCCAAACAATTCTTTCTTTAAGCGCATGTGCAACGGCTCGCGCTACATGCATTCCTTTGTCTCCCGAATAGCACGCGCGTTTTACCTCAGCGCCGTTTGCTTCCACAATGCGCGCAATTGATTCTCCAATCGTATTCGACATTAAATGCCCGAGGTGAAATTCCTTGAATGGATTCGGATCAGTGTACTCAACAATTGTTTTCGCACCTTCGAGAAAATTATTAGTTCCAAATAGCCGCTCTCGAGAAATACAATCTGAAAGCACATCACTGTACGCTTTGTTTGAGAGTGTTATGTTAATAAACCCAGGACCAGCAACAGAAACAGATTGAATAAGAGGACTCTGAACTTGTTCAATTTCTTTTGCAATTGTATCTGCAAGAGTTTTTGGATTCTCCCCTACAACTTTTGAAGCAATGAGTGCGATATTGGTTGTGTAATCACCAAAAGAAAAATCAGTATGCTCAAGTTGAAATTGAGTTGAATCAATATTCATCCTGACAAGTACCTCTTTGATAATCGCTTCAATATGTTTCATAAAAAAATTAAAACCCACTACTTCCAAACCCCCCTTCTCCTCTTACTGACTCAGACAGAGATTCCACTTCTTCTATTGTGACATGGCAAATTGGTTGCACGAGAAGCTGAGTAACTTTATCACCAATATGAAATGTATGATCCGTCTCAGAAGTATTCAGCAATGCGATTACCAACTCCCCTCGAAACCCTGCATCGATCACGCCGGCAAGTGTGGTAATTCCATACTTTGTTGAAAGTCCACTTTTATCCCAACAAAGACCTACGTACCCTTCTGGGATTTCAAGTGCAATTCCTGTTTTAACCACCCTCCTCTGCCCTGCCTGAATCGTTACTTCTTCACACGCATACACATCAAGACCGGCGTCATGCGGATTTGCGTATGATGGGAGTTTCGCAGATGAGTTGAGTGGTTTTACTTTAAGCACCATGCTGAAACAATAACAAAAAAGGCGAAAAATACTATGCGTGCAATTATGATTAGCTATGCTAGTATCGCAACAGTCGTTGTTCATTCCCACTTACAAGGAGACCTGATGTCTAGCTTTATGCGACCCTACGTTCTACGCACCCCTGACCATCAATATATGGATGCTGTCAGGATGCTTGTAGATACAGGGCTTGAAACCCCTGGCACACCTCAAGGTGTTTCGTGTCTCACGAGTTTTGAAGTACCGAAACTTGTATACCGTTTTGAAAACGGCTTTCCCATGATTACGGAAAGAAGCGTTGAGAGATTTTGGAAAACTCCCATCGACGAACTATTTTCCTTTATTCGAGGAGAGACCACATTCAGCGGTCTCGAAAAGGCGGGTTGTCACTGGTGGAACGCGTGGAAAGAAAACGCGATACGTATGGGACTTCCACCTAACTCTCTTGGTCCCGCATCATACGGAGGAGCATTCGCTACATTCCCTACTCATGATGGCGGACACTTCGATCAATTTGCTCATCTTCTTGAGCAAATTCGGATTTATCCAGATGCGCGAACATTATTCGTGAGTCCTTGGATTCCGTACATGATTGGAAGAGGCGATCACATGAGACAAGGCGCTGTAGTTGCTCCTTGCCACGGATGGGTCCATGTTCGAATAATCAAAGGAAAACTGATTCTTCACATGCTCCAACGCTCAGCCGACATTCTTGTTGGAGTACCAGCAAACATGATTCAGTATGCAGCGCTCACACTAGCGCTTGCTGATCTTTTGGATCTAGTACCGTATCAGTATGTGCACTCGTTTTCTGATGCACACATCTACAGCGACCAACAGAACAATCTCGGAAAGCTTTTAGAGCGCAAACCAAACGCATTCCCCACTGTCCGTCTCACTCAAAAAGTCACAGATTTGTTTTCGGTAACCAGTGACTTTTTCGAACTCGACGACTATCACCCTCATCCAGGGATGAAAATTCCCGTGGCGGTGTAACATGACGAAGATCATCATCATCGCAGCAGTGAACGCGCGTGGAGTAATCGGCAAAGAAGGAACTATTCCGTGGTCTCTTCCAAGAGATTTGAAACGATTCAAGGATCTGACAACCGGCCACGTGGTCGTTATGGGAAGGAAAACATGGGAATCGCTTCCCATAAAACCTCTTCCTAACAGAATGAATATCATCGTTTCAACAAGCATGTCTTCTGACATCAATGGCGCAATCGTTGTCCGCTCTCTTAATGCAGCGATTGAAATGACCCGAGAAGCGGGAAACTCTTGCGTCTTTTTGATCGGAGGAGAGACGATTTACACAGAAGGACTCAACCTTGCCGATGAAATGTGGATCACCGCGGTCGACAACGACTCAGTTGGAGATGCTTATTTCCCTACATTTGATCGCAGGAAATGGTGGCAGTTCAGCTCAACACCTTCAACCACCGAGAACGGAATTAGTTATCGAATACATCAGTTCTCTCGCATAAAACAACCACCAGCTTAGCTGGTGGTTTTTGTATCTTTATATCCCACAATTGCAGTGAGATGCTCATCCCCTTTTTCCCCCGAAGATCCGACAATAACATGCGCATGTAAGTGCGCCATAGTTCCTCCCGTGTAAGAAGTCTCTCCGAAGCGCATAAGAAATGCACCACCTGGAACGAGACGAGAAACAGTATTAAGAGCATCCTGCAAACATTTCCACTCTAGAGGAGACAGAGCTTGAGGAGTAAATACGTGACGCTTTGCTACCAACAGAAAGTGCTCTGTTGCTCCTTCATACGGAAAATCGTTACGAGTCACTAACCAATGTTCATTTTCATATGAAATTGGCGCAGTGTGGTATTCTTCGAAAAATTCTCTACAAAAACAGCAAATGCCTTTTTCTTGTGCTTCTTTCATTCGTTGCATCTGTAATGCATTGCGCGCATGATTAAGATTATCTTTCATACATGCATTAAACCTGATTTTCTTTCAAAACAAAACCCCCGAAGCAACTCGGGGGTTACACAATTCTCACAATACGAACATCTCTCGCGCGAAGAATCTCATCAGCTTTGACTAATGAGTACCCCTCTCGATAATACACCTCCCTAATACCTGATTCGACGATGTCCATTGCGCACTGAGGGCAAGGAAAAACCGTAACCAGAATTGAGCATCCATCAGTTGAAATTCCTTTCCGTGCAGCATGCATGATGACACTTTTTTCAGCATGCTGAGCAGAGGAAATTTCGATTGACTCACCAGGACGAAATACCGATCGAGGATCTCCCAGTATGTAAGGGGTTAGGTGGTGAGGCATGTGTTTGTTATACGAGGAAACAATCACATCCTTTCCTCGAAACAACACTGCCCCAACTTGTCTCCACCAATCTGAGCTCTTCTTACTTGCATCCTCCGCGACCTGAAATGTACTCAGAATAAAATCTTCTGAAGAAACTTCATGGTCTGGAATAACATCAAATGCTTTCTTGACGTTGCCCCAATTCCATCTTAAGAAAGTTGGATCAAACACAACAGTCTCGTGAGGAAAATGGCGAGATGCAAAAGCATGCGAAACATCTTCATCGGGCATAATGATTGGCCTTTGAAGATGTTCGAATCGAGTAGTCTCACTCGCAACCGAAACAACCGCTAATCTTCCCGTTTGATACATTGCTTGCGAAAGCATCGGTCTAATCTCTTCAGCACGAAGAGCTCTCATGTCGCGAGAAATACAGTCGTCATCTGATACCATCTCGCGATCAAAGAGAAGTATCTGATTGCTTTTGTGCTTCTCAAAAAAATCGAGATACCCGCGATGTATCACAGGTATGTACGCGACAATTGTCATCGAGACACTCCTGGGTTTTTGCCGGTGAACTCTTGAACGAGCATCAACATCCTTTCTACAAACTCCTCAACTCCTTGAGTCATGAGTATGCGGATGCGAGCAGAGGTTGTGGTAACAGCTTGAGCTTCGAGAGTTATAATCTCAACTCCGTATTCTTTACTAATCTTGTCTTTCACCTCTTGAGTGAAATCAGCTGTAGTGCTTGAAGTGATAAGAACATGAGGTTGAACAACCTCAACATCATACTGCTCATGAGGTGAATTCACATCCCGAACAATAACAATGTCCACTGAGCGGAGTCCGATTAACATCTCAATCCTTTCGTCTTCTGGAACAACAGGACGAGTATCACCCTTTCTCTGCTTCGTAAGACGATCAGAATCGATCGATACAACAAGAATGTCGCCATGCGCTCGAGCTTTTTCGAGATAACGAAGATGTCCGACATGAATCATGTCGTAGACGCCTTTTGTCATAACGATTCGCTTCTTTGATACCTTGAGCATATCGACAATCAAACCGAGCTCACGGTAATCACGAACAAAGCGTATCGACGGATGAGAAGCGCGATCCAAGATTTGAGCTACGTGTTTCTCGATTGAAGTCTGAGACATAGATTCCTCTTGTGGAGTGGTGGCATGAACTATCTCTCTTATTCCTATCACACCAAGGACCAAAACAAAACCCCGAGATTCTCGGGGTTTTGTAAGTATTTATTCTTTCACATCAAGTCACAGATATTTGTCCGCTCGCAAATTCCGCGACCCCGCCTCGCACCGTCGCGCTCCGGCTTGTTGATGTTTATTCTTTCACATCAACACCCATGCTTCGTGCGGTACCTGCAATGATCTTCATCGCCGCGTCCACATCGTTTGCATTCAAGTCTGGCATTTTCTTTTCTGCAATCTCTTTCAATTGAGCTTTAGAAAGTTTCCCAATCTTAGAAGTATTTGCTTTTCCAGAGCCTTTCTCTTGTCCAAGTGCTTTCAAAATAAGACTTGAAGCTGGAGGTGTTTTGAGAACGAATGTGAATGTTCGATCCTCATACACGGTGATTTCTGCTGGAATAGTATCCCCCATCATTTCACGAGTAGCATCGTTGAATTGTTTGATGAAATCCCCAATGTTAATTCCCGCCTGTCCGAGTGTAGGACCTGCTGGAGGAGCCGGAGTAGCTTTCCCTCCTGGGAGTACGATTTTTAGTTTTTTTGCTATTTTCTTTGCCATAAAAGTGGGACTTAGACTACCTTATATCTTTTTAACTTGCAAGAAATCGAGTTCTACCGGAGTTTCTCTTCCGAACATAGAAACAAGAACTTTTACCTTACCT
>CAYVKU010000001.1:45946-51651 GCA_964452305.1 uncultured Candidatus Saccharibacteria bacterium
TCTTGATCAACCTCCTTTACTTTACCTTCAAGATCTTTAAATGGACCGTCCACAATCATGACAGGATCATCGATTGTAAGATCCATAGTGTGGACCACTTTATCTGCATTCATACGAGCAAAGAGACTGTCCACCTCTTTCTTATCAATTGGCACAGGGTATACACCTGAACCTACGAATCCTGTTACTCGAGGAGTATTTCGTACCACATACCATGAATCGTCAGTAACAATCATGTCTACAAGAATATATCCAGGATATATTTTCTCTTCTTCTTCAACACGCTTTCCTCCTTTAATTTTAATTTTCTTCTCTGTTGGAACAATAACACTGAAGATTTTGTCTTCCATGCCCAAAGACTCAATACGCTGTTTTAAATTTCTCATCACCGCATTCTCGTATCCAGCATACGTGTGGATCACATACCAATTTCTGCCCTCTTGGATTTTTTGTTTTGACATATGAGTATAAATAAAAAATTAAGAAACGAGTGATGCAACAATTCGAGTAAAGATTCCATCAAGAAGTCCGAGGTACAACGCAGCAATAAGAGAAAGCACTACTGTAAGTACAGTGTAACCAATTGCTTGTTTTTTTGTAGGCCAACTTACGTGATTAAGCTCCCCTTTTGTGTCTCGTACGTATTCTGTGAGTTTCATAATTGTGGTATTAAAAAACGCCCTTCGGGCGAATTACCTACATATAATACGCCTCAAAAGAAGAAAAGTCAAACAACAAAAAAGCCCCTCATAGGGGGCTTTTTTAAGGAGTTTATCGAATTTCGTAAGTAATCACTACTTCTGATTGAATTTTATTTTGCCCCACTGGAAGCGATGGAGTCCTTGAACCTCCAACTGAATCTGTTGCAATTTCTGCTTTGGCATAATATGGCATTCCGTATCCTCCGTTATTCTCTGAAAAATTCACAATACGAACTAACTTTACATCAAGATCCCGAGCAAGCTCACGTGCTTTTTCTCTCGCATCACGAATTGCCTCTTGCCGTGCAGTGCGTTTCGCTTCATCTTCATCATCGATAGTAAATGAAAGTCCACTTACATTTGAGATTCCGCTTTTAGTAACTGCATCAATAGCTACTCCAGCATTATCAACATTTCTTACCTTCACAGAAATCATCTGCGACACTTCATACCCTACAAGCTCCTGATTTCCTCCGGGACATGGGTATGTGATACATACCACTTGATTGTATTCATATTTTGGATATGCATTAAAATCAGTAGTACGTATATCTTTTTCTTCAATACCAAGAGCTCTAAGAGCGTTGATCGCTACATCAATTTTCTTTGTTACTGCATCTTGAGCCATTTTCACATCGTCCCCCACTTCAGTTGCACCAAATGTAAACGTTGCGACGTCAGGGATGACAAATTCTTCACCTTTTCCGACAACAGTAATGATGTTCTGAGGCATACCTTCATCGCCAATATATCGAAATTCCTTCAAAGCATTCAATGTTTGAACCCCCAAAAATACTCCAAGAATAATAACGACTATCGGCACATGTTTTGTAATTTTCTCTATATTCATATGTATATTATTAATTGACCTCTCTGTAGACGCAGTATACCACTCACTCTTACAGAATAATTAATGGACCGGAAACGATCCATGTTTTATTTCATGAATACGTGCATACAAAAGAAGAGCGCCTGATCCAATCAAAGTACCGAGGGCAAATCCTCCAGCAACATCAGTAAGCCAATGTACCGATATATAAATTCGACTTACCCCTGTTAAAAAAGCACTGCTTACCATGACACCACCGAAAAGCGTATGGATTGTTTTATCTCCAATACTTTGTTTCAAAAGCACTGTCATCATGACCGCAAGAATTGCAACGATGGTTGCGTGTGCACTTGGAAATGCGGGTGTTATTTCATCTACAACATAAGAAACCGGACGCGCTACATCGAAAAAATATTTAAGAGTAACAGATGCGATTGCGCCACACGCCGTAGAAAGAAGCATAATCCACGCAAGAGCATTTTTTTTCATGATTAAAAGTATTACAAAAAAAATGCTCACCAAAGTAATGATGGCAATAGGATGAAATACCTGACTCATTGCAAGCATAAAAGAAAACATACTATGTGATGTTTGTTTTTGAGCCCACATATAACCTATCGCATCAACACCTATTCCCTCTTGCGTAAGCAACGCAAAAGAAAGAATAAAAAAAACTAACAAAGAAAAAAGAAAGAGGATGCTCAAAAATATATGTTCTCGGATAACATTCATATATGTATCCTATCAAACGAATCAGCGAATGGTGCGCAGTAACGAACGAATAGGCTCTACTTTACTAGACGGCAAAGAATCTGACGTATGGTCTATGTCATTCATTTCATTCTCTCCCTCAACTTCCCCCTCTATTTCCATCGAATCAAGAGCCTCTTCTTCTTTAGAAGAAGGAGGTGTACTTGTCGTAGCTTCAATCATCGACGAAGAAGGTTCTATTTCTTCTTGAGTAGAGTCGGTTTTTATATTTCTTGTTGTTTCTACAATAGTAATGAGCTCAGACTCTAACTTAATTTTTCTTGCATACAATCTCAATAACTTTTCCTTTGGCAAATTACGCTCTTTCCCTTCTTTTATTTTTTGTTCAATACGCACTATTGCCTCTTGAATGGTTTCTTTTGAATTTTGAGTTGTGTTTTGGATTAGTGTTTTTGCTCGCATATCTTCATTTGAATCACTCTCAGCAACCCCTGTTGCCATCTCTGCACTGAACAAAGCAACATCAAGAGAGACCTCTTCAGGTGCTTCTTCAGAAACGACTCTTGCACTCATTGCAATCACTCCACTGTATTGATCCTCTTCTTCATCATCTCCTTTGAAGGGAGTGGTTTTTTGATCCGCTAATTCAATTTGTGCTAAGAGCACTTTTCTATGCTCCTTTTTTATATGCTCTGGAACAGTTTCTTTTTCTTCAATCATTTTTGCTTCCTCCAAACGTCGTGTAGCTAGAATTACGTTCCACTCTGCTTTGGCATATTCTGAAGTCGCAAAAAGACTTTCAATTGGTTCATTTACTTTTGTTTTCATTGCATACAAAACATCTCCAGGGATTGCCTTATTTGCAAGTACGCTCGTAGTAGTGGAAGAGAATACTATCACTACAAGCAAAACAGCCACTACATGATTTTTCATATAAAAGATCATTGAGCGATACGAAAAAGAAGAAGAAGGTTTCCTCATATGTCTTAGCATCTCCGCTTTCATAATCGATTTTTCAGCCGGGCTTAGGAAAACCGATTCGGTAAGTGTATGAAGTTGTATTTTTTTCTTATTCATTGCCTATGATTGCTTTCAAACGTTCCCGCGCACGATGAATTCTTACTGAGATCACATTCTCATTTTCTCCTGAAAGCTCAGCGATTTCTTTAGGAGAAAATCCATCTACATATCGCATCGTAAGTGCTGATCTATCTTTCGGAGATAATTGATTGAGTGCCTCCATTGTTAACGAAAGCTCTGCAAACACAATAATATCTGAGTCATCACTTCCAACAGGATCATATCCTTCTTCAACAAGAACATCGAGAGATGAATTTTTTGTTTTTCGATAATAATCGATAACCATGTTTTGTGCGACACGATATGAAAATGCATTCATGTTATCGATTGTGGTTCCTTTTTGAATTTCTTTCCATATTTTCAAAAATACCTCTTGAACAATATCCTTTGCCACCTCCCTATCAGAAATTCGAAAATACACATGGCGAAACAACTGATCAGACAACTGATCGAAT
This sequence comes from uncultured Candidatus Saccharibacteria bacterium, assembly GCA_964452305.1. Taxonomy (GTDB): domain Bacteria; phylum Patescibacteriota; class Minisyncoccia; order Phycocordibacterales; family Zambryskibacteraceae; genus CAYVKU01. The sequence goes on from CAYVKU010000001.1 coordinate 49,723, forward strand.
GATTCGAGAAATGCGGATTCTGTTTGTTGATAGTTCTCTCTCATAAGACGGATATCCTCGCGTTCTCTTACTGCTTCCAGTGTGAGAAAATTCCCGCTGGCAATAGTCTTCCCGTACCTGTTTCCTCTATTACCAACTCACCTGACTCGATAACTCCCCCTCTCTTCTTTTGTATAGCTTCAAGAATTTGTGCATATGATATTGGAGAATAGCCCGCTGAATATCCATTCAAAATTACTCCAATTGCTTGAGGAGGGAGCGCTAATTAACTGAATCAATACCGGTAAATCGTCCCCGATTTTCCATATTTCACCCTTAGGACCGCGACCGGAAGCAGGAGGGTCCATTATGATTAAATCATATGTTTTTTTTCTTCGAATCTCTCTTCTTACAAAAGACACCGCATCGTCAAGAATAAAACGTACTTCTTTTTTATCTACTCCAGAAAGTTGAGTATTTTTTTTCACCCATTCAATAGTACTTTTTGAGGCATCTACGTGGCACACTGATGCTCCCGCTTGCAACGCCGCAACTGTTGCTCCTCCTGTGTATCCGAATAAATTAAGTACAGAAACAGGTCTATTTGCATTTTTGACGAGAGTTCGGATTGTATTCCAATTTTCAACATGCTCAGGAAAAACTCCGACGTGCTTAAAGGTAGATAACTTTACCAAAAATATATTTCCTCCTATAGACGCATTCCACTCAGGAGGGACTGATTTTCTCCCTTTCCAATTTTCATTAAATACCGCTTTCGCATCTTTCCATATTGTTGGATTATGTTTTTCCCAAATAATTTGAGGATCAGGTCGATCAAGAATCACTGTTCCAAATCGCTCAAGCTTTCTTCCATCTCCAGAATCAAGAAGTTCATACCCTTCTTGAGGCTTAGTTACAAAAAGTTTCTGCATCTATTTAGAATACCAGATAAAAAACATGAAAAGAAAAAGCCCCGTTGCTATATAGCAACGGGGCGAGCGCGTTCTTGTGAGAACGAGGAACTACTTAGACTTCAGAGCGTGAATCTGACTCAGCTTTGCGCGGAATTTGCTGAGACTGTTCGTGTCATAGGCGACACGGTACTGACCACAGAGTTGATCAACGTGTTCGGAAGTGATTCCGTAGAATACCACAAGGCTCTTACGAAACCCTTGAACCAACTTCGTGCGCTCCTTGCTTGGAAGCGTGAGGAACTGTCGATCTTTCCCTGTCATCTTGGAGAACATACCGAGATGCTTGGAAAGCTCTGCGTCAGTAATAGTACAAGCCTTCTGGTCTTCGATTGTTTCCTTTCTGAAACCAGATCGGCCGTCAGTAACTTCGGCGCGTCGCGAACGCTTCCGTGATGCGGAAGTATCCACTGCCGTTGCGACTTCTCCAAAAGGCGCCATCTCCCTCTCCTTGGGGTAAACAGTTGTACTACGATGTGAAGAACGCGCTTTGAAAACTATACATACAATACTTACATTGCGCAAGTGTTTAAATGATAATGAAAAGCGAACCTATCATAATAACGATTACTGCTAATAATTTTCTTTTCAAATTTTTTTCGTGAAAAAGCTCTCCTCCAATCAGTGTTACAAACAACGAAGATGATCGCTTTACCGCAGACACCAATCCAACCGCCGCAATTTGTAATGCTTCCATTTGAAAATATCGATACCCAACAGTAAATAGTGAAGTAAACACCAAATCTGGTCCTGAATTTCGAAACGCTTTTATTGTTCCACGTACACTTCCTCCAAAACGCCACGCAATTGGAATATACAAAAGAGCAACACTGATGTGAAATGCAAACATATATACAGGAACTGTTGCATTCAATTCTGAAAGAACTACTCTATCTAAAATTGCACCGAATGAATAAAACACCAACGAGAGGAGAATAAATTGCACATAATGAGACTGCACGAACATTTTAAAAGGCTG
>CAYVKU010000001.1:51675-53558 GCA_964452305.1 uncultured Candidatus Saccharibacteria bacterium
TGGTAAGTACATAAGAACCAAATATCATGGCAAGAACTCCACTTATTTGAACCACCGAGAGAGTTTCTCCTAAAAGCACAAAAGCAAACAATGAAGTAACCCCCGGAGTGAGAGAGAGAATGGGAGAAACTGTTGAAACCTCAAGATGTCTCATTCCTTTTGCTACTAAGAAAAAAGAAATTGCAGCAAGAATCGCAGCGCAGAAAATGAAACTTAACGTTTTAGGATCAAGATGAGAAACATCAATCATGAGCACGAACGGAACACAAAACAAAAAATTAAGTAGCGCAGACGCAACCGTAAAATCTATTGAGTGTATTTTCTGGAGGACTCTCTTTTCTAAAATAGTACTCGCAGAGAGAAGTAATGCGCAAAGGAATGCAAAAAGAAACCACGTCATATTATCTTGGAAGAAGAAACGGTTCTATCCCATCCCACCAACCATCTTGATCAGTATCTCTGTTTAGAGGATCGGTTTTTTCACAACTTAAAAATAAAAAAGATTCAGGGAATTCACAATTTTCAAACTTATCAGGCGCCCCATCTAAATCACTATCAAGCATCTCCTCTTTCGCCAACAGCAAAAGCTCTTCTTTCGATATATTCTCTTTTTTTATTGTGTACCAAGAGCGATCTGGATCCATACCAAGGACATAGAATTTTCCATCATCTTTTTTTGCAAACAAAAGATACTGTTGCGTATACCCAGCACTTGTTTCGTTTTCAAATTCTTTTGGTTCTGTTGCAAGAATAAATTGCTTTTGATCTCCGTACCGTACAGTAAATGCTTTTTTCTCAAACGTGCTCCCTACGGAATATGCTGATTCCATTCTTTGAAGACATTCTTCGCTCACCTCATCACCATCACACACAGATGACAATTGATACGAATAATTACGAAGCGCATCTCTATTCTTTTGTTTTGCCGCGTTCAAATATTGTTCAAACACTTTCCACGCCACAACATCACCATGCTCAATCCATAAAGCGTGTTGCAAATTGCGACCGTGAGAAAAATTGGTTTTAAATATCGTTGTTTTTTTAAACAAAAAGAAACCCGTCGCACTGATCATAAGGATTGCAAATATAGCAAGAATTACATATCTCTTCTTCATAAACACATACTACCACAATCACTTTTGCTTTTTTAATTCTTCAATAAGAGTCGCCAGCCTTTGCAGGGTCTCTTCAAGATGCTCAATTCTCGATCCGTTTTGCTCTTTTTCATGCTTGTGCTCTTCTTCAACAAGTTCATCAACTTCGTCATGAATATCCTCTACATCTTCTTGAATTTCATCAACATCTTCCTGAATCTCATCGATATCTTCTTGAATCTCATCGATATCCTCTTCCACCTCAGCAAGACTTTCTGTGTTCCGATTTACAGACATTTGGATAAAAATGGCAAGATAAATTGCTTCCAAAGATACAATGGTAGTAAGTGATAAAAATACTCGATCCCAAGAAAAACCAAGAAATCCTAAGACAAAAAAACCAATAAACACTAACGTATGAAGAACAACCGAAGCGGGAGACCCTATAAATCCGGTTAATTTTTCAGAGAGAGTCTTTGTGTTTTTTTGATTTCTTTTACTCATTGTCTTTTACTGTTTCTACAAAGGAAGGAGGTATGATCACTTTCTGCTCTCCAGAAGCATATGGCGCAACTTGATACTCTGGGAAATATAACGATACGAAACCATCACGATTTACAGTGAACCGCGAGAAATTTTTTATTTGAGGAGAAGCTCCATCGGTAATCATTTCAATATTTGGCTCCCTTCCCTCCGAAAGAGTTAGCTGTTTTTTCAAGTCTTGTATGACATATCGAGATATCTTTTCAAGATAATCTTCTTGTTTCAAAAAAAGATCAGCAATTGTTA
>CAYVKU010000001.1:53578-64156 GCA_964452305.1 uncultured Candidatus Saccharibacteria bacterium
ACATCGTAAGTAAACGTTTGAATGTCTCTACCTCCGTGGGCCCCTCCAGTATAAAAAGAAGAACGATACATAATGGAAATATATTCATTATTCAACTGATCAGACATCCAAGATCCGGTATAGGTAAACATATCAGAACTTTCTCTTTCAACTTCATCGTATCGCGACACTTCCCCTTTAAAACTTTCAATTGAACGCATCACTTCATCACGAATACGATTATTAAAAGCGCGCTTTACCTGTTTGAATTGCGGATATTCCGCATAAATCTCATACGATTCATGTTCTTCATGTATTGTTTTAATCTCAACCTCCACACCGCGATCGGTGCGAATAAACAAAACAAACACGAACACGAAGATAGTAATAATGCCAATAAGGATTTTATTTTTCATTTGAATGATATTACTCACTGTAGCAAAAAATTATACAACTGATTCATCAAATTTCTTACACGCATCGAAGAAAAAAGGAAAAAGAAATTCAAAAGATTTATTCTTTAAAAACCCTGGGGAAACACGCTGACTGGAAACAAGAGCTTCGCTAAATTCTCCATATACCATTTTCGCAACCCATTGAGGAATCCCGAACAATGCATACCGAGAAATGGAGCGCGCATACATTTTCATAAAATCTTTTTGCCTGACCGGATTAGGAGAAACGGCATTACACACACCTTCCCAATCCGCATTGTGTAGTGCCTGTTCGTAAATATGAACTAAATCTTTTATATGAACCCAGGACATCCAATTATCCCCTTTTCCAAACCATGCCCCAAGCCCGAAACGAAAGAAAGAATGCAGAGTATTCAATATTCCACCTGATCCAATTACATAACCATTTCGAACAACCACAACGCGCATCCCTAATAATTTTGCTTTTTGCGCCTCTTCTTCCCAATCTACACACAGTTTTGCCAAGAAATCTACTCCAGAAGATCTTGATTCATCGCACCATTCTTCTTTTGCGTCTCCGTAATATCCCACAGCACTGGCAGTAATAAAAACGTTAGGTTTTTGAGAGTTTTTTTCTATTGAAGAAAGTACATTATGTAACGTTTTTATCCGGCTATCCCTTAATGCTTGTTTGTACGCATTTGTCCAACGAGCAAATATGGGAGCTCCCGCGAGATGGATCACTCCGTGCACACCTTCAAATAATTTTGGATCAATTTGATCTTGAAGATTTAAAACCACATGATGATAATGAGGATGGTTTATACGCGAAATCCCAATATCAAGCGTAATTACGTGATGTCCCAACGAAAGAAGATACATCGCGAGCTGCTTACCTACAAATCCAGATCCTCCTGTAATGAGATATTTCATACGTACAGTGTATAACAAAAAATCCCTCGTACGAGGGATTTTTTGTTATTTTACTTCTGTAAGCGTTCCGTTTTCTACTCTAAACAATCGAGTTTTTAGAACTGACGGTGTAGCAGTCATTGGATCGGTGATTTCTCTTTCAAGAGTTTGAATAGTTACATTACCTCCTGAAAGAATTTCAATTGATTGAATACGAATGCGATCCCCGAGAAGAATTGAATTTGTTGATTTCTGATTTCCATTTCCAGAAAGAAGCACTGATGCGAAATAGAAAACCCCCGTTCCTCCTGGTTCATCTCTTAAAATAACCACGGCATCTTTCACACCATCTCCATCAATATCCGCAAACGCAGGTCCATTTAACAAAGATACTTTCATAACAGTCTCGGAATCAATCGCTACAGGCATTGAAGAAGTGCCATCTATAAGAGTGATAGCTCGATCATCAATCATATATGTAGCATTCAACACATCAATTGGATATGAAGGAGCTTCGTTTGAAACAGACTCCGTTGTATTTGATTCTTCAACAACAATAGTACTTTCAATTGGGGCCTTAGTACCAGCTCTACCCCAAAGAATAAGAAGGATGATCACAAGTACCACACTTCCACCGCGGATAATCATATCTTTTTTGTTCATACTGTCTTTCTGAAATAATAATACTTTTAAGTATACCAAATCTTCTCTATAAAAAAGAAAATCCCCATTGTTTCCAATGAGGATTTGAAACCAGTCTCAAGTGACTAAGAAAATACCCTCGTGCCCGGAGACCAACGCGGCACTAAATCGATTCCACATACAAGCACGCACCATTGCGTTCCATATTCGTGTACATTTGCAATACGAGATTCGCCTAGCTGATCTCGAATAAAAAACAAATTAGGATTACCGTATCGAGCTAGCACATCTTCGTGTTCGTCTCCTTTATATCTTTCCCACACAGAAAAAAGGTGAGCAAAAGTTTTTTCAGGACTTGATAATTCACGGAGTATATCCCGAGCGCTCATTTCTTTGGTCAAAAGATGGATATCGATTGTAGATTGAGAAATAGGACCTTGTTCCAACTCTCCAAACCAGCGATCGAAATTGTTTCCAATACAGAATATACCACCTTCAACTGACCCCGCTCCAGGAACATGCGGAATTTTCTCTTTGACAACAAAGGATTCCTCGACCGCTGGCACCGGTGTCCGCGAAAGGAATGTGAGCGAAGAAAGTACGGTCTGCATATGTGCCTCCGGAAAAAGTAAGATCTACTCTGTATGTAGAGTGATGCACAAAACAACCCTTGTCAACAAAAATGTATAAAAAATTTAGCCCCGCTCCGACAAACGGAGAGGGGCTAAGGCCTGTCTGCCGACAGGCAGGACTGATCATCTCAAGGACCGGAGTCCTAAGTGGCTTAGGTTTGAGAACTGACTTGCGAAACGGCGAACGCGAACCCGCCGCCACGGTTCCACCTGCCGCCAGGCTCGCCGTAGCACGCGCCCAACCAGCGACCACCATCGTCACGGTACGTGTCGAGCAAGGACGGAGCGCCACGGGAATCCTTGATGGGTTCGTGCATGGCAACGATCCGCCAAAGACCCATCGCCTTGATCTCCTCGTCCGTAAACATTTCACGGATAAGGCAGGCGACTTCGGCGTTCGGGGCTTCGAGCTTGCGCTCGGCCGCGAATGCACGAATCTTCTTGGTGATCCGATCGTTATTATCCTCGAAGAGCATGCCCTTGAGGACGGCGATTTCGGTCGTCACGCCCGAGGTCGGCTTGAAGTCCTTGGACCGGAGCACGCTCTTGGAGTAATCTCCGACGCGGAAGCCTTTCTTCTCGAGGCGCGTGATCCATTCCTCGCCGGTCGTTCCATCGCTCTCGACCGAGAAGTAGATGACACTGTCTTGCTCGCGCCAGGAACGCTTGAGTTCGGCAACCGTGGTTTCGCCACGGAGGAACTTCAACGCTCCATCATGGCCACCGAGTTTCTTGACGATGGCGTTCAGTTGTCCGGCGGTAAGACCGGCAGATGCGAATTCTGTGCTTGTGCTCATGGTTATCTCCTTGCCCTTACTTGGGCGGTTTCGTTTCCTCTACGCCGAGGAGGTACTATGACCAGACACAAGTCTGTATCAAAGAACTACCCACATAGTATACATTCAAAATGAATATTTTTCAATTATTTTCAGAATCTGTCAACTTTACCCGACGGACCACCTCACTGTATTGGAAAAGAAGAGACTTTTCTCACTCTTGCACAAGGTGTACCCGACGCAACGCTCGGGAAAAATATCTTAAGACCATAACGTGGAAGTCGTAACCACCACGTAACGCATGATTTCGAGAAACAGCATATCAGAGGAAATTTAATATAAAAAATTTAGCCCCGCTCCAACGAATCGGAACAGGGCTAAGGACTAAGTATATAAGGACCGGAGCCCTAAGACACTCAGTGTTGAGAACTACTTGCGAACACCGGCGAACCACCAGCGGTCCATCCAGCCGCTGCCGTCGCGATCGACGCGCACCTCGCGCCCGTCGCGCCAACGGTCGAACGTGGCGAAGCACCAGTTGCCTTCGGCGTCTTTCCAGTGAGTGCCGTGGGGCTTCTCGTCTGCGAAGGCAGGGTCCGCCTCGTTGACAGCAGCGACGGAGATCGGGTCGGCGGGTTTGAGACCGTGCAGTTCGAACTCCTTTTCGAGGTCGTCATCGGAGATGAAGTCGTTGCGCTGGGACAGGTCGGGTTTGAAGAACACGACCTCGGCTTCGTCGCCCTCACCTTTCGGCATCGCATCCACGACCTTGCCGTCCGTGTATTGCACCCGATTAGTAGCGTCCAACGCTTCCTGCTGGCTGCGGTTTCGATTCACCGGAACCTTGCGGACGATGAGGTTCGAGACCGCTTCCACCCGACGGCGGAAGACAGCGAACTGTTCGCCAGCGAGTTCGGACTGACCGAGCACCATTTGCACGGCATCGGTGTTGAAGTCTCCGGAGTGTTTCTCCAAGAGCGCACGGTAGTTTGCGACAGCCTTGTCGATTTGACCGGCGGTCGTCGTCTTTGATGGGGTCATGATCTTTGTCATGGCGTCATCCTTTCTTTTTGATTTCCCTCTACGCCGAGGAGGCACTATGGTCCGGTGTGGTCATAGCGAAGAGAAGCCTATTTTAAGCCGCTTTTCGCTATGACCAACTCGCAATTCGTATCAAAGAACTACCTATATAGTATACACCCAAAATCATCATTTGTCAATTATTTTTACGCCCTGTCAACCTCACCCCACGGACCACCTCACTATAATTGGAAAAGTACATAAAATAAAACCCTGCGCAAAGCAAGGTTTTATTTTCATGGGTGCCTATCGGGGCTCGAACCCGAACTGAAGGTTCCACAAACCTTAGTGCTAACCATTACACCATAGGCACCATCCTAAGTAACTCGCTATTTATATCAGCGAAATGACTCTAAAACAAGAACCCCATCGCAATATGCGATGGGGTTTGACTTACATGACAAGCCTTTGAACTCTTCGTGCGGCACTGGTCAATACAAAGACTCGATCTTCTTCAAGACCTGAAACTCGAGCGAGGCACGCCCACTTGCTTTCCATGACCCAATTATGAGATTGAGCCCTTGAAAGAAACGTGCTTCTTTCGATTTTATATTGCGCCCTCTCAAGAACATCGACAACAAGAAGGCGAACACGCGAAAGTTGCTCGATTGTGTACATATCCTTATAGCCATTTCGAGAAAAACAACACGCCACACAAATCGAAAGATCGTTTAGAGATTCGAAAACTCGATCTTCACTGAGTGCGGTCGTATGCATCTTTCTTTTTTCTGGCAACACACCAGAAACAGCTCCACAAGTCGGAATCTTTCTCTTCTTTTTTTCCTGAAAAGAAAAAAGATTCCTTTGGTGCTGATCGTCGGAAGGAGTGTCTCTCTCAAATACCCCTTCTTCAAGGATAGACCTGATTGCTTCCGAAACATTTGTTTCGCTTACTGAAAAACGCTTGTAGATGAATGCGTTTCGTACATCACGAACAACAAGGTCGACGTGACCCAAAAGCTTAACTCGTGCCATGGTTTCTCTCCGTAAGGTTCAGTCTAAAATGATATTACTGTAAAAATCTCATAAATACATACGTGTTTTGTACTGAAAAACAGAAGAGATCTATTGTCTATAGATAGTAACCTTACCCTACTCAGGAGTTCTCGTTTTTGAGTCCTTTCTGACAAATAAATCACTTGTTCTAGCACAAAACAAAAAGCGTAAGATTTTTGTTTTGTGCGCGGGAGAGGACTCGATCGTTACACGATCAGTACAGCTTTCCTATGCACTCACCTGATCACAGGTTCGTACATAAAGGAGAAGCTTTTCGAGTCCCCTCACAAGATGCACGCAGGTGCATCTTTTCTTTCAGTTATATTTTTCCTGTGCGCGGGAGAGGACTCGAACCTCCATGCCCTAAGGGCGCTACCACCTCAAGGTAGTACGTCTACCAATTTCGCCACCCGCGCATACTCAAGAAGAGTACAGGAATCATATCTGATACTTCCCTCTATTTCAACCAAGAAAAAAGAAGGGATTCCCCTTCTTTTATTCTGATACCTTTTCTTCTACCGGAGTCTCTTCAATTACCGGAGCTTCAACTTCCACCTCTGCTATCTCTTCAGCAATTGTTTCTTGAGGAAGCACTCGAGTATTTCTCATTTGTCGCTTAATTTCTTTCGCGGCTTTCTTTCTAATATGATAGAGCTTTGAACTTCTTACTTGCGATCGTTTTGCAACAGTAATCTTATCAATAAGCGGTGAGTAAATTGGGAAGATTTTTTCTACCCCTACCCCACTTGCCACACGGCGCACTGTGAAGGTTCCCCCTGCTTCTTTACCGTGTTTTACCGCAAGAACAAGACCTTCGAAAAGTTGAAGGCGAGTCTTCCCTTTTTCCTGAATTTTTTGCCACACCTTAACAGTATCCCCAGCACGAATATCGAGCTTTTTTCGCTCGGTCATGTTTACGGGTGAAATAGTGTATTGATTTTTATTCATAACAACGTAGGCAGTAATCTACCATAGACCTTCTCCCCCCGCAATAGCTATTCCGAAACAAAGACTTGAAGAGCGTGTGCAAAGTCATTCGGATACGGAGCTTCAACCGTACGGAAAATCCCTTTAGCGTCCTTAAACTCAATAGATTTTGCATGGAGCGCAAGTCTTTTAAATCCAAGCAAACGCTCTTTTTGATGAGCATATAACGGATCAGCAACAATGGGATGATTGATTGCTTTCATATGAACCCTAATTTGATGAGTTCTTCCTGTAAGAGGTCTTGCTTCAATGAAAGAAGCCTGGGAATTTCGTTTGAGTACACGATATATCGTAACCGCTTCTTTCATTTCTCCACGAGCTCCGCGTTGCGCTGTTCTTTTTCGAAAATCAGTTTTACTCCTCCCAATCGGTCTGTCGATAGTTCCTCTTTCTTGCTTGAGAGATCCGTACACAAAGGCATGGTAGACCTTTGCAACCTCCCTTTTTTTAAATTGTTTTTTGAGACGCCCATACCCTTCTTCAGTCTTTGCAACAAGAATAACTCCTGATGTTTCTTTATCTAATCGGTGAACAATGCCGTGTCGAGCAATAATAGCCCCGCTTTTCATAACAAGAGACTCCCCCACATCCTTTGTTTGAGGGAAATGACTCAAGACCCAATCAGAAAGTGTGTTCGTTTCCCCTCTTCCACTACCGTGCACAGCAATACCTGCTGGCTTATATAAAGCCATGCACATGTCATCTTCGTAGAGTATTTGGATTGATTCCACAAATGTACTGTAGCAGAGTTCCTTGATAAATGAAGTAGATTTGATAGGCTCTATGGTACGCGCGATTAGCTCAGTTGGTAGAGCAACCCGTTTACACCGGGAAGGTCATAGGTTCGAGTCCTGTATCGCGCACCAGAGAAGGAAATAATACCTGCGTATTATTTCCTGATACTGGGGCGAGGCGCAGGCCTAATTTTTTCACCAGAAAAAATAGCCGAGCCGGGGTCGCAGAAATTTGCGAGCGACGGCGAGAAAATTATCTGTGACCACCAAAATAAAAATATTTTGAACACGCCCTTGTAGTTAAATGGATATAACTGCGGACTTCTAAGCCGTTATTCTAGGTTCGATTCCTAGCGAGGGCACTTGATAAAATAAAAGCTGCTTTGCTTTATTCAATACAAGCGCCGGTTGCAGTTATAGAGCGCGAGTACGCGCTCTAGACGAGACGTGATCAGAATATTTTGCAAGTGACGACAAGCAAAATATTTGTGACCACAAAATTATATCGAGGGATCTACTAACGAAGGAGGAGAGGTTTTAAACTCTTCGAACACATCATTTTTTCGTCTAAATAACTCAATTGATTCTTTTAGTGCACTTTCATCAAAAGTCACAGAAGGAGACGTTTCTTCTTTGTTTGGAATAAATAATTCACCAGAACTCGCCCGGAAAAACAACATAGCAGAGAGTACAACGAGAGTTACTCCAAACAAAACAAATCCTAAAATCATTCGTTTCCAATCTGAAAACGCTTTGTCGCTAATAGTTCGAAACTCTTTCTTGAGAAAAAGCTTTTTAACAAAATGTCCTATATCACTAATTTGTATCTTTGCGATATTCATTTGAGTTTTGTAACACTAATATCAAATGACCCTTTCCAATACTCCCCCGCTGTTACCTGTCTTGTTGCCGTAGAAGAAGCACTTCCAAATAATATTTTATCCGATGCAGACACAAGAGCGATTGTTGCTTCATGCACAGTCATTTGATACGGAAGTGTTTCAAGAAGTGCCATACTTTGAGAAACCGCTTTCCAAGATCCTGTTATTTCTAAGCGCACCTTAAGAAGCTCTTTAAAATCATTTTTTGCTTTTGGATCAGCGTCGCTTGATACAGAAATAATGGAGACAGATCCACCGGTAATATCTTCGAGAGACTCGAGACGATCGATAAACGTAACCACCTCATCACTTGAAACAAAGTACTGATCAAGTTCAGAAAGCATATCTTCGTTTTGAGAAAGAATTGCACGTGTAGTACGAAGTGTTTGATCTTTTGTGATATCTTTCTCTGCTTCAGTAAACAAATCGACCACTTGAGAACTTTTTGTCAAAACACCAACATAAAGAAATCCCGCAATCACCCATGAAAAAAGCGTGAGAGTTACAGCGATTGTTAGAATTTTTTTTGTTTTATTCATACATTAAAATGATCCACGTATTTCTATAGAAAACTCAGTATTTCTATCTTTTGCAAGATTAGATACAGGAAGATTTGCAGTGTCGAAACCCTGAACTCCTTGTAAACTTTTTACAAACTGAGACAAACTTTCCCTATCTCTTGCTATTCCTTGAACCACAAGCAAACTTTTATCTTTTCCGCTTCCTTTCTTGTACTGAAATCCACTAATACGAATAGGTTGGGTTTTTACTGAAAGCACTTTCTCAACCGCAACCTCAATTGAGGTATGAGTGGTCTCATTCAAAAGCCCTACTTTTATTTCCGCTTGAGAAAGATTCTTCTCAAGCACTTCTGCTTCACTAAACTCCGGAGATTTTCTGATTGACTCAATTTCTGTTGTGGTTTCTGCTACTTTTGCTGAAGTAATAATATACGTTGGCAATAAAGAAATTGCGGTAATAATTCCAAGAACCGAAACAAAACCCAACCCCACAATCATTCGACGTGCTGCATATTCTTTCACGATATTTTTCTTTTCTGTCTCTGGAAGAAGGTTAAACATGCTTATTGTGTACGATGGGTAATTGCTAATCCCGATGCAACCGCAAAACGAAGCGAATCATCCTTTGAAATTTCTGGAATATGTTTTTCAAATGAAAAAGCATTGCGCCACACATTTCCCACCTCTGTTTTTAGATGATACTGAGATGCAATTGCATCTACGATTGAAACTTTTAACGCAGAGTCTCCTACTAATATACAAGAAGAGAATGGACGCACACTCTCCCCTTTTCGATCCGCTTGCGTTTGCCAATATAAAATAATTTTTTTTATCCCTTCAATGATTTCTTCCTCCGCAAGACTTCGAGTGCTTCCGCTAGGTATTTCCCACGAAGAAAGAGGAGTTATAGAAGCGAAAGTGGTTGCTCCTCGATCTGCAATATAAAATCCAACTTTTGTCTCAGTAATATTTGCAATAAGAACTACTTCATTGTGATCATGAGGCACAACCGCTTTCACAATTGCTTGTGATTCAATATCAAAATGGAGAGGAGAAAACCCTGCTGACTTAAACATCTGCAAATAATCAAGGACAACGCTTTCTGAAAGAACCGAAACGGATATGTGAGCAAACCAGGAATCATCTTTTTTCTCTTGTGAGACGATTGTGTAATCGAAAATTGATTCCATAACAGAAAGCGGAACGTTTTCTTCAATCATAGATTCGACCGTTCCTCTCAAATCTTCGCCTGGAACAAACGGTACTGTAGTACTAAAAATATATGCTTTTTCATCAGGCAAACTCGCTCTTACGTGAGTGATGTCAAATGTTTCTCGAAATGCTTTCAAATCAGAGATAAGTCCTTCACGGTCAACAATTTCACCAGCACGAATTCGTGGACTTTTAAAAAATAACTCACCGTGTCGATGTAACAAGGTTTCATTTTTTTCTCTACGGAACTCAATCATGCGAATTCCATCATCATGCAAAGAAAGACCTGGAGCAGGCATTTCTAAAAATTTCGGAGTAGGAAAAAAATCAAAAAAAGATCTCCCTTGTGTTTTTGAATGTGAAGAAAAGACCATAGCAATACGTTGCTATTAGTATACACGGCTTTTTATCCAATTCTTGTGCCTAACGGAATAGTATTTGGCACTTCATACAATGCGATCGTATCCTCAAACACAGAAGCAAGAATCATAGCCTCACTTAAAAGCCCCATCATTTCTCGCGGAGGAAGATTAGTAACGAATCCACATCGTTTTCCCACAAGTACACTTCCATTACCAAAAAAACGGGCAATTCCAGAAAGAACCTGTCGCGGTTTTTCTTCTCCAAACGAAACAGAAAGCTTCAGCAACTTCTCTGAACCTTCGACTGGTTCTGCGTGGAGAATTTCACCAATTCTCATTTCTATTTTTTTAAAATCATCAATTGTTGGCATTGTTGTGTTGTTTATCTAAAAAACTCTTCAAAATAATCGCGGCAGCAGATGCGTCATGCATAGTATTTTTTCCTTGA
>CAYVKU010000001.1:64177-66388 GCA_964452305.1 uncultured Candidatus Saccharibacteria bacterium
CTGCTTCTTGGCTTGTAAAAAATTCAGGCTCCCAAAAAACAGGGAGATTTGTTTTGTGCGTTAACTGATTGGCAAACTGCACACTTTCTTCATAGACACTATTTGGCACTCCATTTAAATTTTTAGATTCACCCATAACAATTGCTCCGACTGATTCTTTTTCAATCAATTGAATGATTGCATCAAACGCTTTATCATCATGAAAAACTACCTCTTTAGGAAACGCCATCATTCCGTCTGTATCCGAGAGAGCAATCCCGATTCGTTTCGTACCATAATCAATACCGATATATCGCATCTCATGATTGTACAGGATATCCATATGCAAAAAAGCCCCTAACGGGGCTTTTTATTATTGTGATGAATTGTGTTCCTGAGTAGGTACTGATTGTGGTTTTTGCAAAGGAGCTTTTTTTAAATTATTCACTACATCACTTGGAGAATGTTTCAAGTGAGAAAGAATATAGAAGAGCTCAAGAATACCAAGAGTGTTGAGGACAAGAAGCGCAACAAACCACCAAACCTCACCTCGCTTTGCAGCATGCCACAGTGAGTACCCTTTCAATATAAGAACAACAAGAACCCAAAGGGCAAGAATCGGGCCGAGAAACGCAAGGATCCCCATAAGAAACGGTGGAATATACCCGTATGAAGCGAAAGAATGTAACATACAATAAAAATTATTTTTAATAAGCTTATTATACAAAATAGGCAAAAATGTGCAGAGGTTATCTTGTACAAAATACTTACGTACTCTCGACCTCGACTCGCTAGCTCATCCGCTTCGCTGTTTTCCTCCACGGGAAAGGACTTCTCCTTTCCCGACCCCACTCCTGTTCGAATCTCACACGTAAGCACCCCGTGCCCACTCTCCTCTGGTAAACAAAAAACCGCTTTCGCGGATTTTGTATTGCGGAGGAGGTGAGATTCGAACTCACGGGACCCTTACGAGCCCTCCTGTTTTCAAGACAGGTGCAATCGACCACTCTGCCACTCCTCCAGAGTTTTCCCATCATAAACGGAACTTCCGACTTCCGCAACTCTTTCACGAGCATGCTACACTATTTTCATGTTCATCTACCTTATGCTTTGTATATTGGGAATTCTTGGTTTTTCATTGTGTCTCACAATTATTCATTCAAAAAACAAACAAATACCTCTTGTCTGTCCCATGGAAGGAAATTGTGAGGATGTGCTCCACAGCAAATACTCCACTTTTTTTGGAATACCACTTGAAATACTCGGAATCACCTACTACACAATCGTGGCCGTGGCATATGGATTTTTTCTTTTTCTTCCCCATGGACCCCTTCCGATTGGCGCACTTCTTCTCACGACACTTTCTTTTGTAGCATTTATTGTTTCAATCATTCTTATTTGTATTCAAGCATTTCTTATTAAACATTGGTGCACATGGTGTCTCATGTCTGCAGGACTTTCAATCTTGATTGCTCTTCTTTCTATTCTCACACTTTCAAATGAAGCGTTTTCGATTCTTATCGACAGCGTTCGCATTCTCGCTCGATTCTTCGTGGTAGGATAAATACATAGGTTCTATGAAGACACCCCTCCCTATTCAATGGGTCTCATACGAATATGAGTATCGTGAAAAAAGCACCGACTGGTTTTGGGCTGTTGGTATTATTACCCTTGCAATATCAGTCACATCTATCATTTTTCACAATCTACTTTTTGCTATCGTGATACTAATCGGAGGATTCTCACTTTCTTTATTTGCAACACGTCCCCCAAAAGGATACGACACTATTGTTGGTGATGAGGGAGTTCAGATTGGAGAATTGCTTTACCCATATCGTCTTCTTGAATCATTTTGGATTGAAAACGATACTACCCCACGTCTTTTTCTTAAATCAAAAAAACTTGTGTTGCCTTTTATCATTATCACGATTGATAGTGAGGTAAACTTACTTGAACTCCACGAAACGCTTTCTCAGCACATTCCGGAAGTTTTTCACAGTGAATCCCCTCTTGAGAAATTTTTTGAAAGGCTTGGCTTTTGACTCGAGAGATAATAGTTGATAGCGTTACCACACGTCCCCGTCGTTCAATGGATAGGACATGAGTTTGCGGAACTCAAAATGTAGGTTCGATTCCTACCGGGGGCACCCATACATAAAAACTCTGGTCTTGTGCCAGAGTTTTTATGTATGGGTGAAATCCCTGATGAAGGAATCGAACAGGAAAGGGGTC
>CAYVKU010000002.1:0-302 GCA_964452305.1 uncultured Candidatus Saccharibacteria bacterium
CGAGAAGCCCTCCACCTTCAAGAATATCAACTCCTGTAGTGCTTAATTTTTCATACAAATCTTCCAAAAAGAGAATATCATCTTCGACTGTCGGAAATTCTTTCAAAATTTCATCATAGGTAACGAAGCCTCGCTCTTTACCCTTATGAATCAAGGCTTTCACTTTTTCCTCCAATGCTTCTGCTTTTTTACCAAGCTTTGGAGCTTTTTTCTCTTTAGCTACTTTTGGTTTTGGTGTATTTTTTTTACTCACCGATGAAGCAGATTTCACAACCTTTGCTTTCTTTTTTACAACAGGTTTT
>CAYVKU010000002.1:426-23339 GCA_964452305.1 uncultured Candidatus Saccharibacteria bacterium
ATAATTGATTCTTCTTTCTAATAAGCTCTGAGAGACGTTTCATTGCCTCTTCTGCTGACGAGGCGTCCTTATTTCTTTCTGCGTCAAGCAATTGAGTATGGAGAGAAATAATCTCACTATTTACTATATCTTCATGCACATTGAGTAATAGTTCTTCTATGTCACTCTGTAATGCTTCCTTACTACCATAATAGGATTCTGCCTCAAATACTAGTTCATTGTGTGAATCCTGATGAGAAGCGGCCAATTTCTCATACTGTTCTTGTCCCATAATACTGATCATTTTTTTCTCTAAATCTTCAGGTTGTATGTACGGATCAGATAACCCTCTCTGCCACACAATAATTCCAAGAAGTCTTCGAGCAATGTATGCATTCGTTTTTTGTGTCTCTTTTTTTAACGACTCTTCAATATAAGAAGGAGCGTCTATTTTTACCGACTGTCTTAAGTCAGTCCAAATCGCTTCTTCTTTTATCCCGGTTCGCTTTGCGATAAGAGCGACATAATGAGATTCCTCTATGGAACTTTTTAATTGCGACACGAGAGGAAGCACTTCGTCGCGAATAGCCTTCCCGAGAGATATTCGATCTCCCCCTCGACTTAATACAAGTGAGAGAGTGAAGTCGATAATGTGAGTTGCTGATTTAAGCACTTGAGCAAGTTCGTCAGGATTAGTCGAAAGAATATCCGCCGGATCTTTTCCATCTTTAAGTGGAGCAATTTTCACTTCAAAACCAAGTTTAAGAGCAAGCTCCGCACTTCTTTTTGCAGCTTGAACCCCTGCTTTATCACCGTCAAACACCATCATAATCTTAGAAGACAATCTCTTTAATTTTTGAAGATGCATTTCAGTAAGCGCAGTTCCTGAAGTTGCTACTGCGTTTGTGTATCCATGTTGGTGACACAAAATAAGATCAAGCTGACCTTCTACCAAAATAGAATACCCTTTCTTTTTAATAGAATGCTTTGCCCGATCAAATCCAAACAGAACTTCCGATTTTTTAAAAAGCTCTGTTTCAGGACTATTTAAATACTTAGGAGCTTCTGGATCTTCGTCAAAAACCCTTCCACTCCACGCAATAATTTTTCCTTGAGAATCTGATATAGGAAACATGATTCTTCCTCGGAAGACATCGTAATAGTTTCCTTTTTCGTTTTCTTTGATTAATCCTGCGCGTACCAGTTTTTTGGCAGAATGACCTTTTTCTTTGAGATAATCATGAAGAGCCCTCCACTCTAGCGGAGCATATCCAATACTCCAATCTTTTATTGTTTCATTTTTTACCCCCCTTTTTTCGAGATATGCAATTGCCTCTTTTTTTTCTTTTAGGTTTGAAACAAACCACACAGAAGCAATATCAATGACCTCTCGGAGTTCGTGCTCTTCTTGTTTTTTTTGCAAAGAAACGTGTTCGATTTGTACACCCGCCTTTTCTGCCAGGTGCTTTAATGCACCAGCGAAATCCAACCCTTCGAATTCTTGCACAAAAGTAAACACATCGCCTTTTGCGCCACAACCAAAACAATAATATGACCCTCTGCTTGGAGAAACGAAAAATGATGGAGTTTTTTCGTTGTGAAATGGGCAATTACCCTTAAGACCTGATCCTGCCTTTTCAAGTTTCACATATGCACCAACAACATCTGCAATGTCGAGGCGTTCTTTAATTTTTTCTACGGTAGTGGATGACATAATTTTATCCGCACCGGAATGAACACTATTCTCTGCTGTCTTGTTGATCAGTATTCACCAATTCAGATTTTTCACTACCTGGGAAGCCCGTACCAGCTGGAATAAGTCGTCCGATAATAACGTTTTCTTTTAGTCCAACAAGATTATCATCACTTCCTCGAATCGCAGCGGCGATC
The DNA here is from genome assembly GCA_964452305.1 of uncultured Candidatus Saccharibacteria bacterium. Lineage (GTDB taxonomy): Bacteria > Patescibacteriota > Minisyncoccia > Phycocordibacterales > Zambryskibacteraceae > CAYVKU01. The sequence goes on from CAYVKU010000002.1 coordinate 2,296, forward strand.
AAGACACGAGTAGTATGCTGGAATGACGATGCTGAAAGGAAACTCTTTCGAGAAAGAGAAACCTCTGTGATACCCATGAGCATCTGGTCTGCTTTCGCTTCTTCTTTTCCTTCACTTCGTGCTATTTCATTAGCATTATCAAGTTCATACTGCTCAACAATGTCACCTTTAACCAAGGTAGTCTCTCCAGGATCTTTCACCTTTCTTCGAGAGAACATTTGCTTCACGATTACCTCAATGTGCTTTCGAGATACTGTTTCTCCTTGAAGTTCGTATGGTTTAGAAATTTCTCTAATGATGTAATTTTGAGCAGCTTCTTTGCCTGCGTACTTGAAGAGTTCGTCAATATCAGCAGATCCATCTGTAAGAAGGTCTCCCTTGTTTACATGATCATTTACTTTTACGGTAACCATTCGAGCGGCGGTTACTGTGTATTCGACTTTATCTTTCACTTTTGATCCAGCATCAGGAAGAATCACGATAACTTTCTCTGTGCCATTCTTCATGATTTCAGTAACTGTTCCATCAACGTGTGAAATAACCGCTGGATTTTTTGGAGTTCGATTTTCAAACACCTCTTCAACACGAGGAAGACCTGATGTGATGTCTCCTCCAACAGAAGCAGTACCTCCAGCATGGAATGTTCTCATTGTAAGCTGAGTACCTGGTTCTCCTACTGCCTGAGCAGCAACTGTTCCTACAGCTTCTCCAAGATCAATAATTCGATTTTTACCAAGGTCAGCACCGTAACATTTAATACATACACCCTGATTTGCCTTACAAGTAAGAGGTGAGCGTACATATACTTCTTTTACTCCTTTTGATTCAATAGTTTGCGCATCGTATTTTGTGATGAAATGACCTTTTTTGAAGATTACATTTCCTTCTGCATCTGAAACATCTTCAGCAAGGAATCTTCCTTTGATATTCTTTGCCAATGATGAATCAAGACCTACGCTGTTTACTGAAGTAATAAGAATAGATTCTTTTGTTCCACAATCAGAAACAGTAACAATCGCATCCTGAGCAACGTCGAAGAGACGTCGAGTAAGATAACCCGCTTTCGCAGTGTTAAGAGCTGTATCAGTAAGACCCTTTCGTGATCCGTGAGTGGTAATAAAGTACTCAAGAGGAGAAAGACCTTCTTTTGAACAAGAAAGAATTGGAAATTCAATAGTTTCACCTGCAGTGTTTGTGATAAGACCTTTCATTCCAGCCATTTGAGTGAGCTGTGATACTGATCCTCGAGCACCAGACTTTAGCATGTCATACACTGACCCTTTCTTATCCAATACTTCAGGAATAAGTTTTTCAACTTCTGCCTTCGCAGCATGCCAAATTTCAGTATGCTTTCTTAGTCTCTCATCCTCTGAAAGAAGACCAAGATTATATTGCTCTGTTACCTCATCAGCGAGTTTCTTAGAAGCTTCAATGATTGAGTGTTTTCCTTCTGGAATTTGTACATCATCGATTCCCCATGTAATACCTGAGTATGTAGTGTACTTAAATCCGAATGCCTTAATCTTGTCGAGAATAGCAGGAACTTTGTCTACACCATATCGCTCAATTAAATCATCAACAATTGACGCGATTTTCTTTTTATCAATTTCTTGATTTACAAACGGATAATCAGAAGGAAGTACGCTATTAAATAGCAATCGTCCGACTGTTGTTTCAAACAAGCCTCCGCTAAAGATTGAGTACTTTTCATTTTCAGTACCCAACACTTTAATTTTTGCTCTAAATCCTACTTCGTTAAAATCAAAAGCTGTGATTGCACTATTTGGTGTTGGGAATACTTTTCCTTCACCCTTTTCGCCGTCTACTGATTTCGTCATCCAGTAACAACCAAGTACAATATCAAGCATTTTTGCAATAACTGTTGGGTCTCCACTACCTGGCTTTAGAATGTTTTTATCTGAAGCCATGATTTGCTGTGCTTCTACTTGTGCCTCATCAGAAAGAGGAACGTGAACAGCCATTTGGTCTCCATCGAAATCCGCATTGAATGCAGTACATACGAGTGGATGCACTTGAATAGCGTTTCCTTCAATCAATACTGGCTTAAATGCTTGAATACCAAGTCGGTGAAGAGTAGGAGCTCGGTTTAGCAACACGTATTTATTTCTAATGATATCTTCCAAAATTGCCCACACTTCTGGGATACCATCTTCAATCAAACGGCTTGCTCCACGGATATTAAATGCTAACTCTTTTTTCAAAAGCTCAGCGATAACAAAAGGCTTGAAAAGCTCAAGAGCCATGTGTTTAGGAAGACCACATTCATGCATTTTTAGTTCAGGACCAACAACAATTACTGAACGTCCTGAGTAATCAACACGTTTTCCAAGAAGATTTTGACGGAACAATCCTCTTTTTCCTTTGAGATTATCTGCGAGAGATTTAAGAGGTCTTCGCTGCGCTTGGTTCACACCTTGAGACATAGCGCTTCCATGACGAATCGAGTTATCAATCAAAGCATCAACTGCTTCTTGCAAGATTCTCTTTTCATTTCGAAGAATAACGTCCGGCGCATGAATTTCTTTCAATTTCTTCAAACGGTTATTTCGATTGATAACACGTCGATAAAGATCGTTTACATCAGATGTTGCATACCGGCCACCATCAAGCGGAACCATTGGTCGAAGCGCAGGTGGGATAACTGGAATGCGAGTCAAAAACATCCACTCAGGTCTTACCCCAGATGAAACCATCTGACGAATAAGACTTAAACGCTTGTTAATCTTTGGAGTTTCAACTGCACTTGCTTTCTCAAGTTGAGAAGTCAGAGTTTCAAGAAGTTTCTCCAAATCAAGCTTTTTCAAAATTGAGTGTATTGCTTCTGCACCAATCCCTGCCTCAAACAGAGTCGAGTACTTGAGGGAATATGTGTGATATTCAACTTCATCAAGTACTTTTCCAGGTACAATGCTCTCAATATCTCTCTTTGTAGAAAGAAGGAGTTCTTTTAATGCTTCTTTTGATTTTTCATCTTGAAGACTTTTTACTTTTGCTTTGTATTCAGAATCAAGGTCGCGAAGAATTCGTTCTTTTTCTGCCTGCATTACATTTGTAACAATGTAACCAGCGAAATAGATTACCTTTTCAAGGTCACCTGATGGAATTCCCATTACAAGAGAAAGGCGTCCAGGCATAGACTTCAAAAACCAAATATGAGAAACCGGACTCGCAAGCTCAATGTGACCCATTCGTTCACGTCGAACGATAGATCGAGTAATTTCTACACCACATTTTTCACACACAATTCCTTTGTATCGAATTCCTCGATATTTTCCGCAATAACATTCGTAATCCTTATCAGGACCGAAGATTTTTTCATCAAACAAACCATTGCGCTCACTTCTTTGTGTACGATAGTTGATTGTTTCTGGTTTTGTTACCTCACCATATGACCACTCAAGAATTCTGTCTGGACTTGCGAGACGCAAACCAATGACATTGAAATCTCTTAAATCTGTGAATTGTTTTTTCATGTGTGTTGTATTACTCGTTTTCGCTTTCTTTGTTATCTTCGACCATTCCTTCTTTTTTTAACTCTACATCAAGAGCAAGACCTCTCATGTTGTTCAACAATACGTTGAATGATGCAGGAGTATTTTGTTCTCGAATTTTTTCTCCTTTCACAATTGCGTCGAAAGCTGCAGATCGACCTACAATATCGTCAGACTTAATGGTGAGCATTTCTCGGAGTGTATGTGCTACACCGTGACCAAGAAGCGCCCACACTTCCATTTCTCCGAATCTCTGACCTCCTCCTTGAGCTTTTCCTCCAAGTGGTTGTTGAGTAATAAGTGAGTATGGTCCAATTGAACGCATGTGGATTTTATCTTCCACCATGTGATGGAGTTTCAAAATATACATGTATCCAACAGCGACTTTTTGATCAAACGGAACTCCTGTTCTTCCATCAAAGAGAGTCATTTTCCCGTCTTGAGAAAATCCAGCTCTTTGTAACTCATCTTTGATTTCTTTATCAGTTGCACCAGCAAATGGAGGAACAATTGCTTGGTATCCAAGCGTGTGTGCTGCAAGTCCCAAGTGAAGTTCGAGGATTTGACCCAAGTTCATACGTGAAGGAACTCCGAGCGGAGTGAGGATGATATCGATAGGAGTACCATCTGCCATGTACGGCATATCTTCTTCAGGAAGAATTCGTGAAATAACACCCTTGTTTCCGTGACGTCCTGCAAGTTTATCTCCCACAGAAACAGTTCGAAGTTGTGCGACTTCAATATGGATTCTTTTTATAATACCGCTTTCAAGCTTGTCTCCTTTTTCTCGTGAAAATACCTGTACGTTAATAACACGACCTCGCTTTCCTCCTTCCATTCTTCGAGATGAATCTTTCACATCACGAGCTTTTTCACCGAAGAGTGATCGAAGAAGACGTTCTTCTGGAGTAAGTTGTGTTTCTCCTTTTGGCGTAATTTTTCCTACAAGAATATCTCCAGGACGCACTTCCGCACCAACGCGAATGATTCCGTCCTCTGCAAGGTTGCGAAGTTTTGCTTCACCTACGTTTGGAATATCACACGTTGTCTGTTCTGGTCCGAGTTTTGTATCACGAACATTAATTGTGAATTCTTCAATGTGAATTGTTGTAAATTTGCTTTCTTTTACAAGACGCTCTGAAACGATAATCGCGTCTTCATAGTTTGCTCCTGACCATGACATGAATGCAACGAGAATGTTTTGGCCAAGTGCCATTTCACCATGCTCAGATGAAGATGTATCAGCAAGGACATCACCTCGCTTTACTTTCTGACCAAGTTCAACTGATGGACGCTGATGGAATGCAGTAAATCCATTTGTTCGAGAGAAGTTTACAAGAGGATATTCTTGCTCTTTTCCTTTCTCACTTTTTACAACAATTTTCTTTCCATCAACCGCTGTCACCACACCGCTTTCAAGCGCAAGTACCAAGCGACCAGTGTCTCTCACTGCCTCACCTTCAATACCTGTTGCAACAAGAGGAGCTTCAGGAATGATGCATGGACATGCTTGTTTTTGCATGTTTGATCCCATGAGTGCTCGGTTGGCATCATCGTGGTTAAGAAACGGAATCATCGATGTTGCAATTGAAAACGCTTGGTTTGTCGCAACATCCATGTAATCTACTTGAGATTTTGGAACAGAAATTGGTTTTCCTTCATGACGAACTTCCACCATCTCAACAGAAATTTTTCCATTGTCATCGTATGGAGTTGCAGCATGAGCAATATTAAATTTCTCTTCTTCAAGAGCGTTCAAATATTGAATCTCATCAGTAACTTTTCCATCTTTCACTTTCACATATGGAGTTTCGATCATACCGAATTCATTCAATCGAGCATATACAGAGAGACGAAGGATAAGACCAATGTTTGGTCCTTCTGGCGTATGGATTGGACACAATCTTCCGTAGTGAGATGGATGTACGTCACGTACTTCAAATCCCGCTCGAGCACGATTCAAACCTCCTTGTCCAAGAGCAGACAATGTTCTTAGGTGTTCAATTTCAGTCAAAGCATTTTCCTGTTGCATGAACTGAGACAACTGGTTTGTTGTAAAGAATTCCTTAATTCTTGCTTGAAGTGGTTTTGGAGAAATAAACTGAACAGGAAGAGTTACGTCAGTATCAACAGTAGACATTCGGTTTTGAATGTTTCTCTTGATTTGTGACATACCGATACGAATTTTTTGCTGGAACATTTCTCCAACATATCGAACTCGTCGGCTTCCCATATGATCGATATCATCTTCTTTTGATCCAGGAGTAGCATTTAAAACACCGACGTGAGCGATGATTGTCGCCATATCATCTACATTGAGTGTACGTCGATCGATTTCCTTATCAGCCATTGATTTAGAAAATCGGTTATTGAATCGGAAACGCCCAACCTTAGAAAGGTCGTAACGTTCTGCACCAAAAATTGATTCAAAAAATTCTTTTGCATTTTCTGCTGTAGCGAGATCTCCATCTCGAAGCCTTTTGTGGATTTCAATAAAAGCCTCTTCTACTGTTTTTGCATGATCTTTTGCAAGAGTTTTTTCAATTTGCATCTTTGCATCTGGGTTTCCTTTGAAAAGATCGAGAATATCTGTATCCGTGTGAGCGCCAAGTGCACGAAGAAGTACTGTAACTGGGAACTTACGCTTTTTATCGATACGCACATAAATCACTCCCTCAAGATCGGTCTCGAGTTCAATCCAAGCTCCCCGTGAAGGAATAACCTTTGCACCAAATAGACGTCGTCCTCGAATTTCTTGCGCAGTGAAAAACACTCCGAAAGAACGAGCGAGTTGAGGAACGATAACGCGCTCAATACCTGAGATAATGAACGTTCCATGAGGAGTCATCAAAGGAAAATCTGCCATGAAGATTTCCTGCTCTTTTGTAGACTTCAAAATATGATTTGTAAGTCTTACTTTTACCTTGAGAGGGGCTTCGTATGAGAGCTTATTATCCTTCGCATAGTATTCGTTATACTTTGGTTGCGCGAGCTCAAAGTGAACGAAATCAAGAGTAAACTTTTTCTCAGAAAAATCTTTAATTGAAGAAAATTCTTGAAATACTTCTTTCAAACCTTCTTTCACAAGCCAATCGAATGATTCGATTTGTGACTCAACAAGATTCGGAATTTCAACTAACGGTTTCTTAAACTTACCGAAATACTTTTTCTCACGTTTTACTGTCTTTGTCGCCATGGAATAAAAATGCAAAGTCGCCCGTTTTTTGGGCGTTCTAATAATATATAAAAACTATGCGTGATAAGGATGCAAGATTCTCTAAACGATTAGCTAATTACTTCGTTTTGGGCCGCAACTCAATCTTGCCGAAGTACCCGCAATAATACTTATATTTTACCTTGAGTCAAGGTGATTATCCCCAATATTTTCGGTAGTAACATCTTTATGGTATGTGGTCGTGAGGCTACCCCTGCCGTCGCTTATTCCCTACTTTTTGCCATCACCCCTCCCTTCTCTCCACTCGTCTATTTTCTTATGATCTCCAGAAAGAAGAACCTTAGGAACAGCGAATTTTTTACCTTTGTACACAATCACTTCTGGTCGAGTATACGAATCATGAGAAGACACCCTTCTCTCTTCAACTGAGTCAAAATTACCAAGAATGCCCTTACGTCTTCTTGCAATTCCATCAATAACAATCATTGCAGGAAGCTCCCCTCCAGTGAGAACAAACGGTCCGATTGATATCTCATCCATAGGAAACGCTTTTTTAATTCGAGCATCAATACCTTCATATCGTCCACATACCAAAATAATATCGGAAAATCCCTTCGCTACTTTCTGAGCATATTCATTGGTGAATTGATTTCCTCCAGGACTAAAGAGGATTATTTTCACTCGTTTTTTCTTCCCCTTTGCTTTTGCTATTGCCTTAATAACAGGCTCCGCCTGAATCACCATTCCTGGCCCACCACCATAAGGCGGTTTATCAATTCGAGCATTTTTTTCTTGAGTAAAATCGCGAGGGTTATAAAAAGAAACTTTAAGCTTCTTATCAATAATAGCCCGCTTCAAAATTGACTCACCAAGATATGAATCGAATGCCCCGGGAAATAAAGTAATAATGTGGAAATGCATAAATACAGAATATAGAATAACGAATAAGGAATAGCACTAGATAAAAGAGGACTTTATCTAGTGCTCTTTATTCCATATTCCTCATTCTACATTCCCTTTGAGTTTACTCAAGATTCAAATCTTCCATTGCCTGATCAAAGTCTTTCATTACTTGTCCTCCCATCTTTCCTCCATCAGGTTCATTAATTTTGAGATTTACTCGAGCATTATTCTTCATACCTACCACTCGTAGTAATGTTCGGATTGCTTTTGCGGTATTTCCTTGTCTTCCGATAATTTTTCCCATATCAACAGGATTTACATCGAGAGTGATTAATACACCCATTTCATCTACTGTCCGATTGATTTTTACATCATCTGGATTATCTACAAGTGCTTTTACTACCATTTCCAAGAACTGAACGTCTTTTTCCATGTTTGTCATGTGTCTTATTTAACGAATCGGTATATATTTCAGTGTAACACGAGAAAAGAACACGCACGTTCACTATTCACACATTATGAGTTCTCTGAAGGAGTTGTTTCAGCTGTTGTTTCTTCTACAGCAGGAGATTCTTCCACAGCCGGCACTTCTTCTGCAGGAGCACTTTCTGCAGCAGGTGTTTCTTCCACAGGAGATTCCGCTTGAGCAGCTGCTTGTTCTGCTTCCTCTTTAGCCTTTGCCTCTGCTTCTTCTTTAGCTTTTATTTCAGCTTGTCTTTTTGCTTCTTCTGCCTCTGCTTGTGCTTTTTCTTCTGCAAGCTTTGCTTCGGTTTTATAAGGAGCTTTTCTTGGCAAAACATTTTTCTTTTTCCCCTCAATAATGTTGTGAGATACCAAGAGGTTATACACTGTATCTGAAAGCTGCGCGCCTTTAGAAACCCACTCCTTTATTCGATTTCCATCTACTGTCTCTCCTTTTTTTCGAGGGTCATAAAAACCAAGGATTTCGTGGAACTTTCCGCTTTTTGTGCTGTTTTTTGAGTCAGTCAAAACCACACGAAATGTTGGCTCGTGCTTTCTTCCTACTCTTTGTAGTCTAATTTTTAACATGCTGGCAATGCTACCAGAGGATATTCAAACGGTCAAATCAAATAATGGGCCAAAATAAGGTCTTTCTGATATAGTAGGCATGCAATGGAACAAAAACTATACACAGGACCAATTTCTGTAACTGGGCGCGGGCTGGGCTATTTTGAGATTGAAGGAGAGGATATTGATATTGAAATCCAACCAGAACACCTCAATACCGCTCTTCATAATGACACGGTAAGTATATCGTTACTCAAAGAGAAACTATACGACAGAGTCCAAGGAAAGGTTGAGAAAATCATTGAGCGATCAAAAAACACTTTTGTAGGAACACTTGAAGGTAATGGAGATTACTTCTTTTTAAAGGCAGACGATCGAAGAATGTATCGAGACATCTTTATTCATGCAAGCAAAGCAAAAGGAGGAAAAAATGGAGACAAAGTTCTCGTTCAAATCATAGGATGGAAAGATCCTAAAAAAAGCCCTGAGGGCGCTGTACTCAATGTAATTGGGAAAAAAGGACTTCATGAAGTTGAAATGCGATCCATTATCCTTGAAAGCGGATTCGACGCAGACTTTCCAGAAGAAGTAACCAAAGAAGCAGAGCGTATTAATGCAGAAGACAGAAAAAATAGCAGTGAAGAAATTGCGCAGAGACGTGATTTTCGTGACATAACAACCTTTACTATCGATCCTATTGACGCAAAAGACTTTGACGACGCTTTATCTTTTAAAAAAATAGATGATGAAACATTTGAAATCGGTATTCATATTGCCGATGTATCTCACTATGTTCGAGAAAATTCTCTCCTTGATAAAGAAGCGCGTAAGCGTGGCACTTCTGTGTACCTTGTTGATCGAACAATTCCAATGCTTCCAGAAATTCTCTCTAACGACCTTTGCAGTCTTAATCCAAATGAGGACAAATACACATTCTCTGCAGTATTTGTCATGAATATGAAAGGAGCAATACAAGATCGTTGGTTTGGAAAAACAATCATTCATTCCGATAAACGCTTTACCTACGAAGAAGCTCAGGAAATCATTGAAAAAAAAGAGGGGCTCTATGCGTATGAAATACAAATACTAAACAGCATCGCTAAAGAACTTCAAAAACAAAAATTTGAAAATGGCGCTATTGAATTTGAAACAGAAGAAGTGAAATTTGAATTAGATAACGAAGGAAGACCTATTCGAGTGTTTCGAAAAGTACGAAAAGATGCGCATAAAATGATTGAAGAATTTATGCTTCTTGCAAACAGAGAAGTTGCTTCGTATATGTACAACGAAATGAAAAAAACGAAACATCCAGGATCGTTTATTTATCGTATTCACGAAACTCCAAATCAAGAAAAAATTATGAACTTGCATACGTTTGTAAAAGCGCTCGGCTACGATCTTGATGCGGAAGACGGAGAAGTGACTGCGAAAGAAATGAATGCACTCATGAAGCAAGTTGAGGGAAAACCTGAAGAATCACTTATTAAAACGGCGGCCATTCGTTCGATGGCGAAAGCTATTTATTCAACAAGAAATATCGGACACTTTGGTCTTGGTTTTACTTTCTACACGCATTTCACCTCTCCAATTCGAAGATATCCAGATCTTCTGGTTCACCGACTTCTCTTCCGCTTCTTAGAACACGGAAAAGTTGGACAGAACGAAGTTGCGACCCTTGAAAAACTCGCAGCAGATGCTTCACAGAAAGAAATTTCAGCTGCAGAGGCAGAAAGAGCTTCCGTAAAATACAAACAAGTCGAATACATGAAAAGTCATATTGGAGAAACGTTTGACGGAACAATCTCCGGGGTATCAGAGTGGGGTATTTATATTGAAGAAGACGAAACAAAAGCCGAAGGAATGGTTCGTCTCAAAAATCTCACCGATGATGTCTACACTTTGGATCAAAAAACCTATTCAATTGTAGGAACACAACATAAAAAACGATACTCTCTTGGAGACAAAGTGCGGATAAAACTCATCAACTCTGATTTGGAGAAACGAATTATTGACTGGGAAATTGTAAATCTTTCTTAAAAATAAACCCCCATCACTCGATGGGGGTTTTTCGTTTCTCTTTCTTGAGATTTTTTTTGATAGAGCGAATAATTGCTCGTTTTTTCCTGATTTCTTCGCAGAGAGCTTCCCTTCTAGACACTGGACGTATCCCCTCTTTTATGAGATCAAGTTCGTACTTGATTTGTTTGATCTCATTCTGAAGTTCGCGTATACGACCGTACGGACCAGTTCCTTGTATCCCTGTTGTCACGAACTCCTCCTGTTTGCAGTCTGCTATCCAAAGTACACCACGATACTTATTTTGCAACTCGCGTTGCTTCTTCAAATTGAATGGAGAGAATTTTTGATATTCCACCAAGGCCCATAGTTACTCCGTAAATAATTCCAGCTCGAGACATCGTTTCCCTGTTGTGAGTAATGAGGATCAATTGAGAAAACTGAGAAAGTCCTTCGATCATATCTCCATATTTTTTTGAATTTGCCTCATCAAGCGCGGCATCTGTTTCATCAAGAATAATGAATGGGGGAGGATTTACTTGAGACATTGCAAATAAAAGCGCAATTGAAGTAAGTGCACGCTCCCCTCCTGAAAGCATCATGAGACCTTTAATTTTTTTCTTTGGTAAAGACACTTCAATTTCTATTCCCTCATCAATTGACGATTCTTCTTCAAGAGAAATCATGTCGATATCCACGTCTCCATCTTTTGGTTTTTTCTTTTCTTTGAGTACAACAAGTTTGGCTGTGCCGCCTCCAAACATCGTAGAAAAGAATTCTCCAAATTGATTATTTATCTTTTCAATTCCTTCTTTAAATTCTTTATCGAGGGTCTCTCCAAGTTCTTGTATAAGTTTTTGAAGTGATTCAGCTGAAATAGTTAAATCATGAAGCTCCCTCTCAAGAAACGCGTCTCTTTCTGATGTCTCTTCAAATTCTTTCATGAGTTCAGTGCTTCCTGATACTCCAGCTTCTTCAAGGCGAATTTTCACTTTTTCAATCACTCTTCTCCTTTCTTCTTGAGTTGATCTTGGTTCATGCTCATCAATTACCACTTCGCGCTCTTTGTACTGAAGGACTTCTCTTCCGGCAAGAAGAGCACATTCTTCAAGTTCTCGCTTAAATTCTTCTTGATAACGGAAGTTTTCTTCTTCTTTTAGAATAAGAGCCAATTCGGCACGAACAGAATTTTCTTCAGACATAATGCGAAACAAAGCTTTTTCCGCATCACGATTTGAATCTTTTTCTTTTTCAATTGAAAGTTGCATCGCCCTATATTCAGAGTCAACTTTTTTCTCTTTTTCCTCTGATATTTTCAAAAGCTCTTCCAAATCTCTTTTTTTGGTCTTCAAATGATCAATATGAACCTCGAGTGTTTGCACTAACGTATCATCAATTTTTGTTTTTCTATCTTCAATAAATCGCAAGAATAATTGTCTTATCTCAGAAAGAATACTTCGAATACTCGAAATATCTTCGGATGATTCGAGTATTCCAATTTTTTCTTTTATATCACCATGGAGCGCTTCGACATGAGAAAGAGGAATCAGCTTTCCTTCTTCTGACTGAAGTAATTCTTTTTGCTTAATTACATTTCTTTCTTCAGCAGATATTTCTCCACGAATTACGCCTAATTCATACATAATTCCGTCTTTTTCTTTTCTTGCGGCATGAAGAGATGTTTCGAGAGCAATCACTTCTTCTCTTTTTGCATCTTTTGTTGATTCAGCTAGCACTTTTTTTGCATGCGCTAATTCTTCTTGAAGCTGTTTTTCTTTTTCTTTTAAAGGAAGAAGAGTGGTCTCAATTCTTGATTTTGTAGCGTCCAAAAAAATACGCTCGCGTTTGAGATACTCTTGAGCAAGTACAACTAACTCCCCTTTCTGTAAAACAGCTTTTTCAATTTTCTCAACCTGTTTTTTCAAAAAACGAAGATGTGGAGCAATTTCTTTTCGAAGTGATTCAACGGATTGAATATTTTGAGCAGTTTTTTCAAGCTTTCGCTCACTTTCCTCTCTTTTATATTGATATACCTTTAAACCAAGAGCTTCTTCAATAATTCCCCTTCTATCTTTCGGAGACGCGCTCAAAATTCTATCGGCTTCACCTTGAGAAATAATATGATGACCAGAAGCTCCAATATGGGCAACTGAGAGAAGTTCTACAATATCTTTTAAGCGAACTTCTGATCCATTAATGCGATATTCATTTACTCCATCTCGATGCACCACTCGCTCTACGGAGACTTCATCAAAATCAATCGACGGAAACACTCTTCGAGTATTATCAAATATAACCTTTACCGATGCTCTGTTTGAACGACTTCCATCTCCTGCTCCATTAAAAATAAGATCTTCACCTTTTTTCCCGCGAAGTGATTTCATCGATTGCTCTCCGAGCACAAAACGAAAGGCTTCTGCAACGTTTGATTTTCCACTACCGTTTGGCCCTACGATTGCTGAAATAGGAGCATTGAATACAAGTTCGCTTTTTTTTGCGAATGATTTAAATCCAGCTAATTCGATTGATTTAAGCATGTAATCACACTATACCATTACGTAATAGCACTTATTCAAGCCACCCCATACTTTGAAGAGCATTTCTTGCTGCCATTTGCTCAGCATCTTGTTTTGAGTCTCCTTCACCTTGTCCAGCCAAATCATTTCTCACGTATACACCAACGGTAAAGTGCTTATCGTGATCAGGACCTGTTTCTTTTATTGTTTTATAAAGCGGAGTAACTCCTTCATGCTCTTGAGCTTTTTCTTGAAACAAACTTTTTGCATCAATCCAACTACCATCTTTGATTATTCCTTCAAGAAGTGGGCAAATGTGAGCGTAAATAAAGTCTCGAGCTAAATCATAGCCCCTGTCTAAATAAATTGCTCCAATAATAGCCTCCATGGTGTTTGCAAGAATATACTGTCTTGCTCTACCAACATCCTTTGACTCACCTTTTGAAAGATAGAGGTAATCATTAATAGAAAGCTCACTGCCTACTTGAGATAGTTTCGTCGTGTTCACCACTGATGATCTGAGACTTGTCATATCCCCTTCATTTTTTTCTGGATACTTCGTAAACAAGTAATCCGTAACAACTAATTCGAGTACCGCATCGCCAAGAAACTCCAAACGCTCATTGTGACCAAGCGGAAATTCTTTGTTTTCATTTAAATAAGAACGATGAACAAACGCTTGTTTTAATACGTTCTTATTAACAAATTCAATTCCTATCTTTTTCTCGAATTCAGTAATGTCTTTCGGCTGCATAATTACTTTTTTGAAAGTATCGTAATCGCTTTAGTAATAAGAGGTAGAATATCGTTATAAAAATTAAGGTCAGCTATATCAGAGAGAAGAAACCATCTTGCATCGTTCAAGCCTCCACTTGTATGCAACGTTAATTCCCCAAATTGAGCACTCGCAAGATAATACGTTACTCTTTTTCGAATCTTTCCTTTTTCAGGATCAAAAGCAATATACTGATTATCTCCCAATTTTTCTTCAACAGAAATAGAAATTCCAATTTCATCTTGAACGACACGAGCTACACCCTGTGGAATATCTTCTCCATCATCCAAATGCCCTTTGGAAAGAGTCCAATGTCCAAAAACGTCGTGAACCAAAGCTACGTACATTTGGTCTTCATCTTTTGCATACACAACCGCTCCTCCGAGTTCTTCGATTGGAAGCTCTTCATCTGGAATGTTTTTGTCGAATTTCTTCTTTGGACTTGTTTCATCTTTTCCAGGTTCTCCCATTTCTTTATAAACGGCTCCAAGTACTCCGTTTACAAATTTTCCAGATGTTTCTCCTCCAAATGATTTAGCGAGTTCAATCGCTTCATTAATAGCAACTTTCGGAGGAACCTCTTTATGATCCGCAAAAAGAAGCTCAAACAAACCAATGCGGAGAATATTTCGATCTACGGTTGAAATTTTTTCAATTGGCCAATCTGGGGCTGCTTTTTTGATAATCGCATCCAGATCTTTTTGCTTGGAAATAACACCTCGAAGGAGTTCTTCCATAAACGTCGTATCAGTTACGCCAGGAGCAAATTCTTCAATATTTCTTTGCAAAACAAAGAGTGCCTGCTCAGAAGAGCGGCGAGAGAAGTCCCACTCAAAGAGTGACTGCATCACGATTGATCGTGCCAGATGACGATTTGCCATAAAGAACTAAATAAAAATAAAAAACGGAAACTACTTAGCCTCCGCTGTTTTCGACTTTTTCTTTGCTGCCTTGCGAGAATTTTTTGCAATCATATCGACAACAACACGTCCTTTGTATTTTCCAGTCACAGGATTCATCCGGTGCTTCAAATGAGGAAGACCTTCTTTGTCCTTTGTGACTGCTGGCTTTGAAAGCCTATGATGAGACCGTCTGTTTTTCGTATGAGATCTCGTATGGCGCATTCTTACTACCATGAGGTCAGTGTACCAAAAAAGTCTTTTTTTGCAAGAAAAAAGCGAGTATTACCCGCTTTTTTGCTAAATGTAGACCTCAATTCCCAACGGATGGATAGGATACATTGTAAAGAAGTGTATAGGGTTATAAGTCTAAAAACACACCACATCACCCTTACATCAAACCCCAAACCCTGAACAAAATCTGTAAGAAAACATCATGGTAATCTTTTCTTCAAAATATTTCTCAAAAACGTCTTTCGATGCAAGGAAACAATTCCATATTTTTTTATCGCCTCTCTGTGAACGACCGTCCCGTATCCTTTGTGCAGATTAAATGCATAGAGAGGATACTTTCTTGAGATTCGGTCCATGTATTGATCTCGCTCTGTTTTTGCAACAATTGACGCAAGTCCAATTTCTTTGATTCGCGAATCACCACGTATGTAAGTCTTTTGGTAAGGATATTCCTTTGGAGCAACCAGTCTCCCATCAAGCGAAATACTCACCTGTTTTGGATTAAGATTAAGTTTTTGTAACGATTTTTGTATCCCCCACGTAATCGCATATTCAATTCCCTTTTTATCAATGGTTGACGCATGTACAAATGTTACGGCATAAGAAATTTTGCTTTGCTTTTTTGCCTCATCAATCTGTTTTCGTAAATTCTCTCTTGCCTTCACAGACATGGACTTCGAATCACAGTTACTCGGAATACTACGTAAAAAAGTATGATCAAAAATTACAAATGCGCATACTGAAACAGGGCCAGCAAGAGGTCCTCGCCCCGCTTCATCTATCCCAACACGGAGAGAAGAAGCTTTTTTCATATTACGGAAGTTTTTCGTAACAATACCAAACTCCGGTATCAAGCTCGCTTACTTGTCCATCGCAATCACTTGCTTGAATTTGTTTTTCCTGTGGCCAAATTAAAAATGTTGAATTTGCGGGATATCCTGCAAATGTTGAAGCGGGTCGATACAACACATACGCATCGTGCCTGTATTGACCGGATTGAGTCCCTGGAGGCTGTGGAATAACACCTCCTGGCATATACGGAGTTACCGCGTTCACAAGAGTCGCATTTCCAGAATAAGTTGATCTCCAACAAGTACCGCTTGATTTCAAACACAGACCTTGTCCAGAAGTAATAGGATACTGATTATCTTGGTTTGCTTCTTTTACTCGAACTAAACCGAGAATGAGTACCTGCTTATCAGCTCTTACTTGTGCGTCTCGAGAACGTGATCTTGTTGTTGCGATGGACGCAAAAACAATCCCTAAAATAACCACAACAAGTCCTAAGACAGTAAGAATTTCAATGAGAGTATACCCAGCGTGGTTTCGATTCATACGCTCATTATAGCTCTTTTTTTATAGTTTTTACTATATTCATATGTAGTATAATCCTCATACAATGAAGCCGTTTTCTCATCTGCACACTCATAGTCACTACAGCTTACTTCAAGCGCTTCCGAAAATTCCTGAATTGGTCGAAACCGCGTCCTCGTATGGAATGAGAGCTCTTGCACTCACTGATAACGCAAACCTCTACGGTGCGATAGAGTTTTACAAAAAAAAAAAAAAAAATAACATCATCCCAATAATTGGAATTGATGCGTACATGGCATTACGTGGACGAAACGATAAACAATCAGGAATTGATAATATCCGCACAAGACTTGTACTTCTCGCAAAAAATGAAATTGGATACAAAAATCTGATTCGTTTAGTAACTATTGCAAACTTAGAAGGTTTTTATTACAAACCAAGAATCGACAAAGAATCTCTTGAAGCACATAAAGAAGGACTCATTGCGATTTCCCCTTCATTCTCAGGAGATATCGCGAATGCGCTGAAACATAGCGATATCCCAAAAGCAGAAAAAGAAGCGGAATGGTACAAGACACAATTTGGAGATGATTTTTATATTGAGATTACCCATCACAGAGAAATAGACAGACATGAAGAAAGGATGGAAGCTCTTCTTTCATTTGCAAAAAAACATGGAATTAAAACAGTAGCGTCCCACGACGTATACTACATCCTCCCTGAAGACAAGAAAGCTCGAGACACTCTTCTATCCATTCAAAACGGAGGAGAAAAAGACCGAGGGAGCTGGAACGACGGCAACGAAGATTTTTCTTTTATCTCTCAAGAAAAAGCAAATGAATTGTTCTTGCATGACCAAGCGTCACTTGATGCGGTTACTGAAATTATTGACAAATGTAATCTTGAATTATCTTTTGGATCGTGGGTATTTCCTGATTACAAAGTAGAAAGCGGACTTGGATACGATGAAGAACTGCGAAGAATTGTATACGAAGGGATTGAAAAGCGCGGGATGGAAAAAACTGATGAAATCGTTTCTAGAATTGAATATGAACTGGAAATCATAAAAAATAAAGGATTCTCTCCTTACTTTCTCGTGGTAGGAGATCTTCTTCGATACGCACATGAAAATGGAATTCTCACAAATATTCGAGGATCAGTAGCTGGATCGATGGTGACATTTCTCGCAGGAATTACCGATCTTAACCCTATTGAATATGCACTCCCATTTGAGCGATTCTTAAACCCTGAACGTCCTTCTGCTCCCGATATTGATATGGACTATGCCGATAATAGAAGAGACGAAATGATTCAATACGTACGAAATAAATACGGTGCAGAAAAAGTGGCACAGATTGGTACATTCGGTACGATGCTTGCACGTGGTGCGGTACGAGATGTCGCTCGAGCTCTCGGTTATCCATACGGACTTGGTGATCAAGTGGCAAAACTGATTCCTCTCGGAACCCAAGGTTTCCCCATGACAATTGATAAAGCCCTAGAAACAGTTCCTGAGCTGCAAGAACTCTATGGGAAAAATAGGGATGTGAAAGAAATCATCGATATGGCAAAAAAAATTGAAGGATGCGCTCGCCACATCTCAGTTCATGCTGCAGGTGTTGTGGTCGCACCAACCGACCTCACAGACTTCACTCCGATACAGCTCGACCCTAAAGGTGAAGGGAAAGTGATTACTCAATACGACATGTACTCCGTAGAAGAAGCCGGGCTTCTTAAGTTTGACTTTCTTGGTCTCAAAAATCTTTCCATCATTGCTGACACACTAGAGCGCATTGAAGCAATCGAAGAAAAGAAAATCGATATTCACGCAATTCCCCTCGATGACAAAAAAACATTTGCGTTACTTGCAAAAGGAGAAACGGAAGGCCTATTCCAATTAAACGGCGAAGCGATGACCAAATTCCTGATGGAATTGAAGCCGAGCTCAATTCACGATATTAACGCGATGGTTGCTCTCTATCGACCAGGACCGATGCAGTTTATTCCTGATTTCATCAAACGAAAACACAATCAAAAGCTTATTCGATATCTTGATCCAGCGTTAGAACCAATCCTTTCACGAACATACGGAATTCTTGTATATCAAGACGACCTTCTTATGATTGCGAAAGATATCGCTGGATATTCATGGGGAGAAGTAGATAAATTCAGAAAAGCGGTTGGAAAAAAGATTCCTGAAGAAATGGCGGCTCAGAAAGAAAAATTTATTAACGGTTGTGTTGAATACAGTAAATGGGAACGAAAAAAAGCAGAGGAATTATGGACATGGATTGAACCCTTTGCTGCATACGGATTCAACAAAGCGCACTCTGCTTCATACGGACGTGTCGCATTTCAAACTGCTTACTTAAAAGCAAATTTTCCTGCAATTTACCTTTCAGCAGTGCTCACCGCGGACTCCGGTGATGTCGACAAAATTGGAGAAATGATTTTTGAATGCAAACGAATGAATATTCCAGTACTTCCCCCTTCTGTAAACGAAAGCTATCAGGGATTTTCTGTAGTACGAAAAGAGGGAGAGCCTGACACAATCCGCTTCGGATTATCAACAATAAAAAACTTTGGAGAGAGCGTCGCTGATTCAATTGTAAAAGAAAGAAAAAAAAATGGACCATTTGCTTCCCTTTCTCAATTTCTCACTCGAATAACCGATAAAAATTTAAACAAAAAATCATTAGAATCTCTTATTAAGTGCGGAGCTCTCGATGAATTTCACGATCGAGGTATCATGCTGAGTAATCTCGACCTCCTCCTTGCTTATCACAAGGAAGGAATCAAAGGAAGCAAAGACCAGGACTCTCTCTTCGGAAGCGATTCAGGTGTCCATGAATTAAGTCTCATTCCAGGAGAAAACGCGCCTCAGAAAGAGAAATTGTTGTGGGAAAAAGATTTATTAGGTTTGTATCTTTCAGGACATCCACTCGATGAATTCAAAGAAAAACTTCTTGCTCGGCCGATTAATGTAGCGAAAATCAAACAAAATCCAATCGCTGTAGATGTAACCCTAGGAGGAATTCTTGAGGAAGTGAAACCATTTATTACAAAAAAAGGAGACTCCATGCTCTTTGTTCGTTTCGCTGATTTATCAGGATCGATAGAAGGAGTTGTTTTCCCAAAAGTTCTTGAAACACATAAAGATATTTTTATACAAGATGCATGTATTGCTTGCGTTGCAAAAGTATCAAAACGAAACGGCGACGTCAGTCTCATTATTGAAAAAGCGAAACGATTAGAATGAAAATAACTCGCACAAAGTGCGAGTTATAAACCAGAGTAACGAACAAGGAATAGCGCATCCTCCGGAAATTGATCCCCAATATGATGAAAAAGAACGCGTGGAACTGGAATTCGTTTCGAAAAAACAACATACGGAGTATACCGCTCCTTTTTTCCCTTGTGCTGTATCCGAATAGATGCCAACGGAGCGAACACGGGGCGTTCGATGTCCTGAACATCTCGCCATGCCTTGAGCAACCTTGCAAGTGCAATGAAAGCTCCGTACTCATGCCCCAAGAGAATAAGGTCCTTGAGATCAATTGCACGACCAACATCCAAAAAGCCAATTCTCTCTTCTGACAATCCCCAAACCCTTGCTCTCAGCTCATCAGAGAGAAGTCGTGGGTTTTGAAAAGCGGGATTGACCTCTTCGTAAGTCTGCTCGATTTCTTCGAAAGGAATATCGCGAGTAAGAAGCTCTCTTACCTCCTCCTCACAACGCTCCGAAGAAATGAGATCCACCATGCGATACGTCAACACACCTTGATGCTGAGAACGGACAGCAACGGTCATACACCCTCCATGAAGTTAGTAGGAACAACTAGACTACACTATGCATTAAAAAGATAGATGAGTCAAAACTATGTTAATTCCTTAATAGTTTGATACTATTTGACATATGTCAGAATTAAACGAAAGAGACCATAAAAAACTCGGCAAAGAACTAGAACTTTTCTATATTGATGAAACAGTAGGAAAAGGGTTACCAATATTTCTCCCCAAAGGAGCGACTGTTCGTAGAGAACTCGAAAGATTCATTATTGATGAAGAAATTCGAAGAGGATACCTACACGTATTTACTCCCGATATTGCAAAAATAGGATTGTATGAGAAGTCTGGTCACTATCCATACTACAAAGACTCAATGTACGCCCCTATTACTATCGACGAGGATGTATTCATGCTTCGTCCGATGACTTGCCCTCATCATTTCCAGTTATTCTCATCGAAACCGAGAAGTTATCGCGAATTACCAATGAGAATTGCAGAACTCGCAAAACTCTACCGGTACGAACAGTCAGGTGAGCTCATGGGACTCCAACGAGTGCGCACTTTCTGTCTTTCTGATGCGCATATTATTTGTAAAGACGAAGCTCAAGCGGTAGACGAGATTGCTCGTGCATTAGATCTTATTGAATACGTATCAAACGTATTTGGATTAAAACTTGGTGAGCACTATCGATACAGACTTTCTCTTGGCGATCGTACCGACACAGAGAAGTACTACAAAAATGATGAGGCTTGGGAAAAAGGAGAAACACTCCTTCGAGAGCTCATGCAAAAAAGACTCGGTAATGACTTCGAAGAAGCTCTTGGCGAGGCGGCGTTTTATGGACCAAAAATTGACGTGCAGATGAAAAACGTGAACGGAAA
>CAYVKU010000002.1:23353-34449 GCA_964452305.1 uncultured Candidatus Saccharibacteria bacterium
CTTTCACTGTTCAATATGATTTCTGCATGCCAGATAGATTCAATCTCACCTATATCGGCGAAGATGGAAAAGAACATCGAGCATTCGTTGTGCATCGCTCATCTATTGGAGCAATCGAGAGAGTAATGGCGTTTCTCATTGAACACTTTGCAGGAGCATTTCCTCTTTGGCTTTCTCCAATCCAAGTAAGAGTACTCCCTGTTTCAGCAGAACAACGTGAATACGCAGAATCAATCTGGAATACTTTGAAAGAAAACAATATCCGAGCCGAACTTGATGATTCAAATGATTCTCTCGGAAAACGAATCAGAAATGCAAAAACAGAAAAGATTCCTTACACCATTGTTGTTGGAAATAAAGAAGTGGAAGAAAAAACCGTAACACTCGAATCACGAGAAAAAGGAAACATCGGTACACTTACTAAAGATGAACTTCTCGAAAAAATAGAAACAGAAATCAAAGAGAAGACACTGCCATAAAAAACAGCCCAGTGGGCTGTTTTTAAAAGAATGAATCAAATATTCTTCATTCACTATTCCTTGTTCAAAAAATCACGAGGTTTGCTCGTAATTTTTTAAATATCAATATTTGCCATCTTGGCATTTGATTGAATGAATGATTTTCGACTTGGCACATCAGTTCCCATAAGAACATCAAATGTTTTATCAGCATCTTGTCCATCAAGTACAGTAACTTGCTTTAAGACTCTTCTTGCAGGATCCATCGTTGTTTCCCACAACTCTTCCGCATTCATTTCTCCAAGACCTTTATAACGTTGGATTGAAATTTTAGGAGCTTTCTTAGTTTTTTCTTCTTCCTCTTCTTCAGGAATCTCTTCACCTTGAGGAACCTCTTCGATTTCATTCACATCGATATCCCCGCCGACAATCGAAAACTTTTCCTCATCAGAATACGCATAGAACACTTCTTTACCTTTTTTGATTTTATAAAGTGGAGGCTGGGCAATATAAATATTCCCTCGATCAATAAGTGGTCGGAAAAATCGATACAAGAGCGTAAGAAGAAGTGTTCGGATGTGAGCACCGTCCACATCAGCATCTGTTGCAATAATCACTTTGTGGTAGCGAAGCTTTTCAATATCAAAGGTGTCACCAATTGCTGTTCCAAGAGCAACAACAAGGTTTTTAATTTGTTCAGAACCAAGCATTCGATCGAGACGCGCTCGTTCGATGTTAAGAATTTTTCCTCGAAGTGGAAGAACTGCTTGAACTCTTCTGTCGCGTCCCATCTTTGCAGTACCTCCCGCAGAGTCTCCCTCCACAATAAAGAGCTCAGATTCTTCCGCTGACTTCGACTGACAATCAGCAAGTTTTCCTGGAAGTGTCATTCCTTCCAGGGCGCCTTTTCGAAGAACTGAATCTTTCGCGGCTTTTGCAGCTTTTCTTGCTTTTAACGCAAGAATTACTTTGTTTACAATTGCCCTTGCGTCATCTGGATTTTCTTCAAGATACGTACTGAAAGCTTCTCCAAAGACTGATTCAACCATTCCTCGAGCTTCAACGGTTCCAAGTTTTGCTTTTGTTTGTCCTTCAAATTGAATCTCTTGAATTTTTACAGAAATAACGGCAGTAAGACCTTCTAGTACATCATCTCCTGTAAAGCTATCTTCGCTTTCTTTTACAAGATTATTCTTTTTCGCATACGAATTGATTGTTCGAGTAAGAGCAGTTTTAAATCCTGTTACATGAGTACCTCCTTCTCCGTTATAAATATTGTTTGCAAACGGCACAATTCGAGAAGAAATATCATCTACATACTGAAGACTTACTTCGACAGACTCATATTCATTTGTTTTCTTCTCTACATAAAATACATTTTTATGTATTGGCTTTTGTATTTGGTTGTAGAACTTTACCAAAGAAAGAAGCCCTCCCTCGAAATAAAACGACATGGAAGGAACATCGAGTCGAAGATCTCTAAGATACATCACACTCTCATGGGAAATCTTTCCTTCATATTGACTTGCATCAATAACTGTAATGCGGAGGCCTTTTACCAAATAAGCCTGCTGTCGCAAGTGATTGATTACTCGATTGATATCAAAACGTATATCTGGAAATATCTCTTCATCCGGACGAAACATAATAATTGTTCCTGTTTTATCAGATGATCCAATTTTTTTTACTGCTGCTTTTTTCTTTCCTCGTTCATACTCTTGTACATGTCTTCCGCCGTCACGATGCACTTCAGCACGAGTATATTTTGACAACGCATTTACCACAGACGCACCTACACCGTGAAGACCTCCTGAAACTTTATATCCTTCACCTCCGAATTTTCCTCCAGCATGGAGTGTTGTCATAATTGTTTCTAGCGCAGAAACTTTTGTTTGTTTGTGTACATCAACTGGGATACCTCTACCGTTATCAACTACCCTAATAGTACTGTCTGGTAGAAGTGCAACTTCAATATCATTAGCATACCCACCCATCGCTTCGTCTCGCGAGTTATCAAATATTTCCCAAATCAAATGGTGCAGACCATCAAGACCTGTCGTACCGATATACATTCCCGGTCGTTTTCGTACCGGATCTAGTCCCTCGAGAACTTGAATGGAATCAGCTCCGTACTGTGATTTCTTTTTTTCTTCTTTTGCCATACAGAATAGTGTTTCTGAGAAAATTACCTGTTTAGTATATCAATAATTATCTCTTTAGAAAAGCGGAAATTACGTATTTTTACCTATATATATAGCCATTTTTCGCCATATACGAGAAAAATCTTCTTTTGATATAAATCTGCCCTCTCTTTTCTCTACAAGAGTATCTGGATCATGGTAATAAAAACCAATACACTCACCATCTTTTTCTTCATATCCAATAAGTAAGATTGAATGGAATGTGCTTTTTATATCCAGATTTCGTGGAACTGATGCAATAACTAATCCACCAAGAGAAAGTATTCTTACAATCTTTTCTAAACCATACTCGTTCATAGAAGATGCGAATGCATTTTCAGATTGCACAACCCCATTTACAACCGTCGCACTACGAAATTCCTCTGCATACGCAGGGATTCCATAATTATGCGCAAGAATAGCGAGCTTTCCATGAATCCATCCATTTTGAGGATCTCTTGCGCCAATTGTAAGACCTTCGTCGATGAGAGAATCGATTATTGAAATAGGCGCACCAAAAAAACGAAGGGCCATTGCAAGACACGTGACTGAACATGCGCGATCTTTCCACTCATCACGGGACACATCGTCATATTGGGAATAAAACGGGACGTTTTGTTTCATATTATCGTACGATCCACCCTTCTTTCTTTTCAATATCACGAACCGATCGATCCATGATAGAGAGAACTTCTTCAGCGGTAAGTGTTTTTTCAAATGACTGAAATACCAAACGATAGGCATATGATGTTTTTTTTCCTTCTGGAAATTCTTTTGTAAAAGTATCGAAACAACGATACGTGCGAAGCAGACCATCTGAATGTGAATCGATGATACGAATCATGTCTTCTGCATCATCTCCTTCTGGGACAAATACCGCTATATCTCGAAGCACAAACGGGTACGAAGAGAAACGAGAGATGGTCTTTCCGTAATCCCCTGAATAACGAGGTAAATCTTCTGATTGTAAAGCGAGAGGAATAATAGCTTCATATACACCATCTATAAGAACAAAAGATACATCTTTTCCTATAATATCTTTCACGGCATTCTGTATCTCTTGAATACGCTGTGCTATTGATTCTGATTTTTTTTTATCAAGACTCGACAAGACAAATGCACAAGAGAAAACTTCTTCGTCTTTTTTAAAAATAGTACCTATCTCGAACAAAGCGATTGTCTCTGTATTTAACAATGGAGCATTGTATGTAGAAAGAGCGAATGATTCTTTCATTCCAGGCACAAGGCTGTCACGTAAAAAAGCCTTATCTTTAGCGAGAGGATTTTCTAACTCACGTTCCCCTTTTTCTCGAAATACATAGGTTATTACTTCAGAAAACCCCTGCGACACGAACATTTCTCGCAATTGTTCTCCTAATATAAAAGGCAATGTGTCTCGAACTTCTTTTTCATGAGCAGAAATAGGAACACCAACCACGTGTTCGTATCCAAATATTTTTCCAATATCCTCAACTAAATCATGAGTTGTGCGCATATCGATACGCTCATACGGCACAGATACAACAACCCTTTCTTCTTCATAAGGAATGCAGCGTCGATAACCGACAATGTTTTTAAACATAGGACTTTGAGACAAAGACTCTTCGACAACTACACCATTTCCTGCTTTTGTTGCATGAATCACGAGATCATTTCCCATATATATTCCCACATGATCAATACCTTGTTCTACTTTCGTGCCTTTTTTCCATTCGACTGATTCGTAATGAATGCGTCCTATATTACTGTTTGAAAATACAAGATCACCTGGAAGCAATTCTTCTTTTGATATTTCTTTTCCATACACATACTGATCAACAGACATACGAGGAATGGCAATACCTGCTTCCGCATGGAGATATGAAGTAAATGAGGAGCAATCAAATGTTCGCGGAGCATCATAGGTAATACTTGCACCTAATGTATACGGAATTCCTATATAGGTTGGAGCGTGCTTCACGATATATTCTCGTGGAGAAACAGAAACGAATGGATACGCCCTTTTTGTAAGAGTATCAATAAGTTGAGCGTGATCAATAGGAATACCAAGAATATCTTGTACATCTCTTTCTGAAACTCCAACTTTATACACTCCAGGTTTTCTTGGAAACCAATCTGTCATTCCCTCAACTTGATATTCGCTTCCTCCTGCAATTTCCGAAATGATCCGTTGCGCATAATGCAATGCTTTCGTGGCAAGCATGGGAGTAATCTCATTTTCAAATCGAACTGATGCATCAGTTCGAAGCCCCAAAGATTTTGATGTTTTGCGAACTTTTATTGGATCGAAAGATCCTGCCTCAAGAATAATGTGCTTTGTTGAATGAGTGATCTCCGCGCTCTTCCCTCCTTTTACTCCAGCAATACCGATAGCTGTATCGTTATCCGTAATCACAACATCAGACGGAGAAAGAGTATATTCCCTGTCATCAAGCGCTTTGACGACCTCACCCTCTTTTGCAAAACGCACACCCAACTTCCACATACCACCATCTTCTGTAAGTAAATCTCTATCGTAGGCATGGAGCGGTTGTCCAAGAGAGAACATCACAAAGTTTGTCGCATCAACAACATTGTTAATCGAACGTGCGCCCATACTCTGAAGAGCTTCTTTAAGCCACAGAGGACTTTCTTTTACCTCAACATGTTCAATCACAAGAGTAGAAAAACGTTTACAGCCTGTTTCCTTCTCTACCTCAACACGAAGAATATTCGATTCAGGAACTTGAATCTCCTCATCTTTTATATATTTCAAACGAAGAGACCCTCCTGATATAGAAGCAAGCTCTTTTGCAATACCTGCATAAGAAAGACAATCATGCGCGCGATCAGGAAGCACTTTCACATCAAGTACTGTATCGTCCCCCACAGAATCAATTGACTCGATTTCAAATGAGTGACGCGTCAACATATCCGCCACCACTTTTGGTTGCGGGAGCTCTGTTTCAAAATAATCCTGAAGCCATCGATAAGAAATATTCATATTTAGAGTTGATTCACTAATCGGAGATCTCCCTGGTAGAGAAGACGCACATCATCAATACCATACTTAAGCATTGCCAGACGATCGATTCCTCCACCGAATGCGAAACCACGATACTCACGATGATCTATCCCCATTGCTTGAAGTACTTTTGGATGTACCATGCCAGCACCCATAATTTCTATCCATCCAGTCTGTTTGCAAGTAGAACAACCACTTCCTTTACACTTGAAACACGACATATCAATTTCTACCCCAGGCTCAACAAACGGAAAGTAGCTTGGACGAAATCGAATCGTTGTCTTTGTGCCAAACAGTTTTTCAAAATAATACTCAAGAACATATTTGAGGTTCGCAAGAGAAACATCTTTCTCAATCATCAATCCTTCAACTTGAAAGAATTGTGCTTCATGAGTCGCATCAGTTGCTTCATGACGAAATGTTTTTCCAGGAGCAATAATTCGAATTGGAGGCGGGTTACTTTCCGCATACCGAATCTGCACTGGAGATGTGTGGGTGCGCAGGAGTTGCTTTGCTTCTTTTGGCTTGAGCCAAAACGTGTCCCACATATCTCGAGCGGGATGATGAGCGGGAATATTCAAAGCATCGAAGTTATACCACTCTGTCTCGATCTCAGGACCCGAAGCAACAGAAAATCCCAGCTCTTTAAAAATATCGCGTGTTTGCCGAATAATATGATGAATCGGATGTCTATGTCCGGAAGAGTCCATATAGTGACATTATAATGAAAAGTCCTGTATTAGAAAGCGTGCACGATATTTGACATCATTGAAAAACATGTGGTTCTTTGATAGGATGCCCGTACATGTTTGCCGAAATTGGAACAGCTATTATTTATTGCTCTCTCTTCCTCGCACTGTTTTTTGAGGTCTTTTTGTTGATTACCTATTTTGAAAAAAAAGACTCAATCTCATACGAGGAGAAGCGGATTACCGGTCCCAACCTTCCGAGCGTTACGATAATCGTACCGTGTTACAACGAAGAAAAAACAATCATTGCGACAATCACATCTTTGCTTGATTTGGATTACCCAAAAGACAAACTGTCAATTTTAATTATCGATGACGGAAGTACGGACAATTCAAAAGAAGTATTGAAGCAATACGAGCAGAATCCTCAAATTAAAGTATTTTCAAAAGAAAACGGCGGTAAATACACAGTACTTAACTTTGGACTCGAACACACAAAAACCGAACTTGTTGGATGCTTAGATGCAGACTCATTTGTTGCACAAGATGCACTACAAAGAATTGTTGTACATTTTGAAGACCCTGAAGTAATGGCCGTCACACCAGCAATTAAAGTACACAATCCTCAAAATGTACTGCAACTTATACAAAAAGTAGAATACGGATGGGGTGTCTTTTTGCGAAAAATGCTTTCCTACCTAGGTGCAATTTATGTTACCCCTGGGCCATTTTCTATCTTCCGCACAGATGTGTTTCGTAAACTGGGCGGGTACAAGCACGCTCATCACACGGAGGATTTTGAACTCGCACTTCGTATGCAAAAACATAATTACAAGATAGTGAATGCACACGACGCTCACGTGTACACAGTGACTCCAGACAATTTATACGGCTTGTACAAACAACGACTTCGATGGACTTATGGATTCCTAAACAACGTCATCGATTATCGATTTATGTTGTTCAAAAAAGAATTCGGAAATATTGGAATTTTTATCTTGCCAATGGCAACAATTTCTATATTCTCAGCACTCTATTCATTCGGTCTTTTCTTGTGGACAATGGGAGGTAAAACCCTTGAATACATAGAGAGGGTGCGCATTGTTGGTTTTGATTTTTCTCTAGGAAATATCCTTGGGTTTGACTGGTTTTACGTAAACACCGGGTCTCCAATATTTATTGCCGGAGTTCTCCTTGTCCTTTCTACATTTATTTTGATCCTCTCTCGGATTATGACAGAAGGCCGATTTCGCTTTTCATTTGATTTGGTGTATTTCTTGACTCTCTACGCATTTATAGTACCTTTATGGCTTTCACGTGCGGTATATAATACAGTCTTCGCAAAGAAAATAAGTTGGCGCTAATGAGAACAATAGATAGCAAAAAATACATACTCGCTTTCGCAATAACTGCAGTCATATTATTCACTGCAATTATTCTTTCAAATTATTTCAGACAGAAAAAATTCCAAGAAATCAGATCTATTCAAGATCAAATATCAATCGACATTCTCTCATCTGAAGTCCAAACATCTCTCCTAGAGCAGTTCTCATGCAGAAACGTGGCAAATAATGCACTTTCAAGAGAACTAGGAACCCTTGGAGATAAACTTTCGTACACCGAAGAAAATCGAGGAGTTGATGATCCTGAAGTAATCGCCCTTAAAAGATACTACTCTCTCCTTCAAATAAAAGATTATATTCTCATGAATAGAATCAGAGAGAAGTGCGGTACTCGTAATGAGTTTATTATCTACTTCTACGGACAAGATTGTGAAGAATGCCAAAAACAAGGCTATGTACTTACAAAACTTCGAGAAGATTATCCTGAACTTCGAGTATATGCATTTGATTACAACCTCGATGTTTCAGCAATCAAAACTCTCGTTTCTGTCACAAAAATAGAAGAAACTCTTCCTGCGCTATATATTAAAGACGAGATATATTACGGATACCGAAGTATTGAAGATATCGAAAAGATTATTCCTCAATTAAGAATTTGGAAAAAGGAAAACGAAGAGAAAGCAAAAAACGCAACAACAACCGCACGAAGATAACAATTATTTACTACAAACAAAAAACACTACGATTGTAGTGTTTTTTGTTTGTGTATTTGTATCTCTCTAGCCACTAGAAGCTTCAAAACCTTAGTTAGAATCGTATTCTGTATTTTCCTAGTCTCTAACACCTATAAACTAGCAACTGTCTCGGAGCCACCTGTCAGACTCGAACTGACGACCGGCCGTTTACAAAACGGCTGCTCTACCAACTGAGCTAAGGTGGCGTTTTACACACTCTAGAGGAACTATGTACCCCTACAGAAATCACATAGTAATACAAACCTAAAAAACGAGCAACCCACAATACACTATGAACGATCCTGTAGTGCGTCAAATACCGACTCAGTAATAGCCCCCTCTCCTGCTTCTTCTTTATATCGCTTTATGTCCTTCAAAAAAGGTGATGCATCGCGAGAAGTTTTTATTGTGCGCACTCCTCTCATGCTCTGCACGAAATCATCGTATTTTCTCTTCATATGAAGTTTTACAGCGAGCAATAAATATCGAACATGCTTAGGAAGCTCCTGCGTAATAAAAAGCTTAAAATACGCTTGTTTCTTAGTGAAAAAATCTTTAACTTTTGTTTCTCCAAGGATAACGTATCGATCTAATTTCCCTACTACACGCAGGACAAAAAACGGACGCTTATTGCGTTGTTCAACCAACTTACTCCCAAGTAAAACCGCGATAAAAAATGCTGATACGAAGAAGATGATGGGAAGCATATATTACGCTTGAGTAGAAAATCGAACGAATCTTCGAATTTCAATTCTTTCTCCGAATTTCTGCGTTGCTCCCGTAATTAAATCTTTTACTGTAAGATCAGGGTTTTTAATAAAAGTTTGATTGAGTAGTGTTTTCTCGCCAAAATACGCATTGAGTTTTCCTTCAAGAATTTTTTCTTTGAGCTCTTCTGGCTTTCCTTCCACTTCAGATTGGAATACTTCAATAGCCGCTCGCTTTGCGTCTGGAGTAATGTCTTCCATTTTCAAAAATTGCGGATCAGTAGCGGCAACTTGCATTGCAAGATCATATGCAAGTTTCTTGAAATCTTCATTCTTTGCAACGAAATCAGTCTCACAAGAAAGCTCAACGATTGCTCCTACAGTTCCAGCGCCGTGGATGTAAGATGCAATAGCTCCTGAGGCAAGGGTTCTGTCAGATTTTTTTTCTGCAATTGCAGAACTATTTTTTTGAAGAATCGCAATCGCCTTCTCCATATCTCCGCCTGCCTCTTCAAGAGCTTTTCGACATTGCATAATCGAAAGACTTGTTTTATCGCGCAATTCTTTTACTTGTTCAATTGTAATCATATAGAGCTATTGTAAATGGAAAATCTCACTTGCACGAGTTGAAAACTTAGTTATCTTTTTTGCCAATCTTTTGCTGTCCAACAGCTTTTCCGATTTCACTCACAAAATGAGTAATACTTGCCAAAGAAGCATCGTTTCCTGGGATTGGATACTCTACCCCTCGCATATCACAGTCAGAACTAAGGAGAGCTACAACTGGTATTTTTAAGCGCTTTGCTTCAGCAACAGCGATGTGTTCTCTTTTTGAATCGATCACAAACAAAACTTTAGGGAGTGTTTTCATGGTAAGAAGACCACCAAAAGATTTTTGCAATCTCTCAATTTCTCGATCAATCATAAGTCTCTCGAGTTTGGTATATTTCCCGAGTTCACCCTTTTCTTTTTGAAGAGTGAGATCTTCGAGTTTAGCAATACGACGTTTAATTTCTGGGAAGTTAGTGAGAGTTCCTCCAAGCCATCGTCCAGCAACATATGGCATATTTACACGGCTTGCAGAATCAGCGATTGCTTCGCGTGCTTCATTTTTTCCTCCAACAAAAAGGACAAGTCCTCCTTCCGATACTACCGAACTAATAAAATCAGTTGCTTTTTTTGTGAGAGATGCGGTTTTTTCCAAATCAAAAATTTCAACTTTGTTTTTTTGACCAAAAATGAAAGTTCTTGCAGACGGATGCCTTCGAGAACGGACCAAACCGAAATGAGCTCCAACTGAAAAGAGCTTATCGATCATTCCTTTTGAATCTTGATTATGTGTTGCGGTTGTCATACAGCGTGGGAACCATACTATCAAATGACCTTTCCTTATGCAATACCGCCCTCCTCAATAGGAGCTTGGCTCTTTTCTTTTAATAAATCAACGATATCATCGATTTCTCCTCGAAAAATCCCCTCGAGATTATGCCAAGACTCCTTGATTCGATGGTCGGTAACCCGATCTTGGAGCACGTTGTAGGTACGAATCTTTTCTGATCGATCCCCTGTTCCGATTTGGTTTTTTCTCACATCAGAATACTTCTTCGCCTCTTCTTCTTGGTACAACGCATCAAGTTTTGCATACAAAATTTCCATCGCACGTTCTTTGTTTGCGGATTGACTTCTTTGATTTGTAGAACGCACATCGATACCGGTAGGGATATGCACAATACGAACCGCAGTTTCTACCTTATTTACGTTTTGGCCTCCCTTTCCTCCTGATCGAGATGTTTCAATTTGTAAATCGGAAGGAAGTAATTCGAATTTTTGTTTTTTACGAATAGGAAGAACGGCAACAGATGCAGTAGAAGTATGCACCCTTCCTGATTTTTCTGTTGCGGGAATCCTCTGGATTCGGTGCACCCCTGTTTCAAACCGAAGATCTTCATATACGCCTCTTCCACGAATTTCAAACGACGCT
>CAYVKU010000002.1:34518-36635 GCA_964452305.1 uncultured Candidatus Saccharibacteria bacterium
ACCATCCCTTTTTTTCAGCATATCTTCGATACATAAGCGAAAGTTCTTCTGCAAAGAGCGCTGCCTCCTCTCCCCCAACACCCGCACGAACTTCAAGAATGATTTCATTAGGAAACTCTTCTTCTTTCTCTTCCTGAAGCAAGATGTCATCCATTTCTCGAATCAAAGCTTCTTTTTGCTCTCGTATTGAAAGAAGATCTTCTTTAGCAAGCTCTGCCATTTCAGGATTCTCAGCAAGGGCTTCTACTTCTCTTTCTTCAGCAAGAAGCCTCTCGAGATTTTGCGCGAGATACTGTGTTTTTTGGTTCGATGTGTACTTATGTAAGTCCATAGCTATAGCAAAAAGCCCCAAACAACATGGGGCTCTCTGAAGTTACTTCTTCTGTGCTGCTGCTCGTTTTGATTTAAACTTCTCAACACGCCCTGCAGAATCGAGTGTCTTTTCATTTCCTGTATAAAAAGGATGAGATTCGCTTGAGATTTCTACGTGGAATACATCGTATTCTTTTCCGTCTTCCCATTTCATTGTCTCACTAGTCTTTACTGTTGAGCCAATAAGAAACTTTGCGCCGTTTGTATCGTCAAGGAAGATAACTGGTCTATGATTTTCTGGGTGAATATCTTTTTTCATTACTCGAGAAATATACCACATGAATTTTTTTTTGCAATAAAAAAGCCCTCACATACAGTGAGGGCGATGCTCTCGAATCGATCGCTCGAGAGAGGAAAGAACAACAAGTGAGTTTCCCGCGCCTCCCCTCAGATCCGGGCTGAGAGGAGGGCGGGAGTGTCTGTGTAATCCTGATTCCCTTGCCGTACACACGCTTGGGAGGAGCTCCGTTGTCCCTGCAGAGACCAGTGGAGCGGGCTGTACTGCTTCTTTTGGTACTACCGAAGTGGAACCTTTTCGACTCCGAGCAACCTCGGCGTCACCCTGTTTTACCCGGTTTTCACGAAGGTCAGGAAGGGCTTTCCTGTACTACATGACGCAACGCGTGCTGCAAGCCTGGCTACAACCTCCGAAACATGACGGAGTACCAAGCTTTTATTATTATATCACCTTGGATATTTTTGTCAAGCAAAATAGCTTACAAGTGCTAGCTTACAGCTTCTAGAGAACGATGAGCACCGAGTCTAGCCTCTAGAAGCTAGCACCCCTAAAACCTACCTCAGATTCCCTTCAAAAAGTCGATATTATCTTGAATCGCTTCAGCTTTTGCCATCACTTGATCACCATAAAATACGTTTGCAGGCACTCGCCCAGGAGTACATGCCGCTCCGGAGTAATATCGACATGCCGCATTTCGCTCAGCAGTATACCCACCAGCAGACGCACCTCTGTTTGCCATGTAGAGAGCTGTTGCCATAAATGAATGCTCTGGATTCCACGGATCGAGTTTATCTGCATCAACACCGATAAGCGGAGCGACTGATCCTTTCACGATTTCCCATGTTGATGGGATAAATTGAGATGGTCCCATACCACCACCAAACCCTCTCCCTACCCGATACGTAGCAGACGGAGGACATGAAACCGGAGTCATTTTCCAATCACGCCCGAGACGCTTGGTAATTGACTCAAATGGCGCTGTATCTCTCGGAGCTTTCATTACTTGCTCGAATGGGTTTCCTGTATTTTTTCCTGCTCCATCGCCTGTTTCAAGATTAGTTACCAGACATGATCCTTGGTTTTTTCCTAAGTCAGACTCCTGGGTAAGAATCGCAAGGATAAGAGCTGCTCGAACCCCTGTTTTTGCTGATGCTTTCTCTGCATATGTAAGAGCTTCTGCAAAAGAAATCCCGTCAGTGTCACGAAGTCGAAAAAGAGCAGCTCTAATCTGCGCGGCACGAGCTTCTCTTTCAGCAAGCACTCCTTGATACGTCTTTTCTTCTTGTTTTGTTATTGCAAGCAATTGCTTTTTTTCGGCCTCACTTTGAGCGATGGTTTTTTTCTTCACTTCTACTTCATATTTTGCATCTGCTTCTTGATTTTTCTTTTTATCAAGAGCTTGTTTTTCTATCTCAGTACTTGCCTTTACTTCACGCACAATCGCAAAATGCTCGTACATTGCCCGCTTTACTACAAAAAACGTATCCATATCTTGGAAAAAATCTGA
>CAYVKU010000002.1:36645-41521 GCA_964452305.1 uncultured Candidatus Saccharibacteria bacterium
TAACACTCTTTCAGACGTGTGCTCTTCCGATCCTTGGAAAAAATCTGATACATTTTTATTTGAGAACAATACTTCAGCCAAAGAGTACTGATCGAGCTCATTTGTCTTTCGAATCATCTGAGCGAGAGATTGCTTTCCTTTGTCGAGCTTTTCTTCAAGTTCTCCGATTTTTTTATTCCTATTTTGTATTTCACGAGAAATATTTTGAATAGCAATATTTTTTTGTTTAATTTGAGCTTCCGCTTCTTTAATTTTTGCATTAAGAGCAGTCACATCTCCTTGAATTGAATTTGCTTTAGCTCGAGTATCTTTCAAAACCGCTTGCCATTTTTCAATATCTTTTTGAAGCTCATCGTACTCTGCTTTTAGTCGAGCTTCTTGCTCAGCAATCTGCTGTTCATTTACTTGAGCGTGGACAAAAAAGGGTTGTACGATAAACAATCCCACAAAAAATAACGCGAACATTCTCTTTGCCATATGAAAAGTCATAAGAAATAGTATATCAAATGTAACCTCATATTGAGACGACTGTATCTCTTTATTCTTACAAAAACCCCGTCACTTGTAAGTGACGGGGTAGTTTTGTTATTGAGCAGGCTCTTCTTCGCCTTCTTCTTTCTCTTTTCCTTTCTTCTCAACCTCAATTGCAGAGAAGTCGATCGGTGCAGCAGCTTCTTCTTTTTCTTCCTTAGGAGCGCTTACAAGAACTACCACTTCTTCAGGATTTAACGCAAGAGTAACCCCAGATGGAAGAGTAATGTCTTTCGCTAAAATCTGGCTTCCAATTTCAGCAAGTGGAGAAATATCCACTTCGATTTGATGAGGAAGATTTTGTGGAAGAGCTTCAATTTCTACTTCGTGAAGCACTTTTACGAGAAGACCACCGAGATCTTTTGCAGCTCCTGCAACACCAACGAACTCAAGAGGTACAGCGACCTTAATCTTGTGTCCTTTTTCGAATACATAAAAGTCAGCGTGACGTGGCGTTCCAAGTACAGGATCGAAATCAACATCATGAATAAGAGTATCTACATCAACACCTTCACCCTTGAGAGTAACTACAGTAGATTCACCGGCTTCTTTAAAAACTTTCAAAAAAGCACTCAATTCAATAGAAACAGGGGTAGATTCTTGTTTTTTACCATAAAAAACTGCAGGCATAATACCTTGCGCTCTGAGTTGCTCGAGCGAATCAGCTTTTGATCTTGGTTTTACTGTAAGTGTAAGCATACGGCAGAATTATACGGATAGAAATACAAAAATCAACTCCTATTAGCTTTTCTTCACAAGATGCTCTTTTAAATATTCCTTAGTCCCGTTTACTTTTTTGCCAGGGTTGAATATCCCCTTCGGATCAAAAACCTCTTTAATTTCACGGAAAATAGCAATCATTTCCTCAGAAAACATCTTTGAAAGATACGGGGTGCGGATAATTCCGTCATTATGCTCTGCAGTAATTGACCCTCCATAACTTGCGACAAGATCATACACCTCATCAGAAACGCTCATAATCAAATCAGCGCTTTCTTTTTTGTTCATATCAATAAGGGGGATGATATGAAAATTCCCATTCCCTGCGTGTCCTGCAATAGTGTAAATCATGTCATGTGCATCGAGTATACTTCTCATCTTTGGCAAAAATTCTGGAAGATATTTTGGAAGAACAATAACATCATCGATAAAAGGAGCGGTTCTTCGACCGTGGACATGCTTGCGCAACAAATTAAAACTTTCCCTTCGAATCGTCCAGTATTTTTCTGCTTCTTGTACTGTTTTAGTCAACCGACTTTTTACCGGAAAAGGACGAATAGCCCGAGACAGTGTCTCCATTTTTCGATCTATTTCGGCCTCGCTATCTCCACTAAATTCAACAAGAAGAATGAGTTTTGGAATTCCTCCTGTAAGAACCATGCCCACTTCTGGCAAGAAACTAAACCCAAGCTTGAGAATGCTTGCTGTTTTCATTGATTTGAGCATTTCCGGGAGAAAGCGGACTGCAAGTCCCATCGTGCTATCGTCATATGACTCAAGGCTTTCTGGGTTAAAAGTAAGAATCGTGTTTACCAACTCACTCACGTTTCTAATATCTTTCATAAACACAACCATGAGTTTTGAAAGTTTTTTAACTGGAACTAATCGCAACGTGGCTTTAGTGACCATACCAAGAGTACCTTGCGATCCAACAATAAGCTGAGTTAAATCAAACACTTGTTTTTCTTCATCCCAGACATTCCATATTGCATACCCCGCAGAATTTTTCGAAACCTGTGGACGCTCTTTTGAGATAAGCTCTTTATTATTTTGGATAATATCCCAAATACGTGAATACAATTCACCTTCAAATGTCTGCAGCGAGCGCTTCATTTCAAACTGTGTTTTCGATAAAGGTTTTATTTCGTACTCTTTTCCGTCAGCAAGCACGACAAACAAAGACTCAACATATTTTTCGATTTTCCCATATCGAAGCGTTTTTTCTCCAGCGCAATTATTTGCAATCATGCCTCCCAACGCACAGATATTTTTTGAAGCAGTGTAACAAGGAAGAATGAGATTTCGGGAAAGGGTGACTTTTTCAAAATCGCGATACAAAGTACCGGGAAGAACGGTTGCGCTCTTGTGAATAATTTCAGGATCTCCCTTCATGTATCGCGAGACATCCATGATGATTGATGAGTTTAATGAACCGCCAGACATGCATGTACCCGCAGCACGTGCGGTTAATGAAATCGATGGGTCACTTGCCTTTTTTTTACTCACAAAAGACACGAGATTGGAAATATCTTCTGAATCTTTTGGAAAGACCACAAGAGCAGGTTTTACTTCACACAAACTTGCATCGTGACTGTAAAGATCAAGGGTTTCTGGATCAGATGAAATGTCCCCTTTAAAAAATTGCTTGATTTCTGATTCCATAGATTACTCTTTTCCGCTAAACAGTTTCAGTTTTTCAGTAATAATCTCTTCCATATTTACTATCGATGTTTTCAGTATCTTGTACGGAGCAACTTCGTCTGGATTTTCTATTAATGCCTTTTTTAAACCATTTACATACGCAACCCGAATCTCAGTATTTATGTGCACTATAGAAATACCGGCATGAATTGCATTCTTAAAGTCTTCTTTACTATTTCCCGATCCACCATGGAGAACAAGAGGTACGCCGCACTCACTTCGAATTTGTTGCACTCGATCAATGTGAAGTGCGGGATTGCCTGTTTTAATTATTCCGTGAATATTTCCTACCGCTGGAGCAAGTAAGTCTATCCCCGTTTCAGACACATAGCGCTTTGCATCAGAAGCATTCGTGAGTGCGCTTGGATCAAGATTAATTCCTTCTGGAATTTCATCTAATACTTTTGAAGATTGTCCGATATATCCTAATTCCCCTTCAATAAGCATTCCAGGATTATGTTCTCTTACATACGAAACACACTGTTTGGTAAGGGAGATATTTTCATCGAGTGAAAGTTTTGCAGCATCCACAATAACTGCATCGAAACCGGCATCCACAACTTCCTTTACTCGATCAAATGAATACGTGTGATCTGCATTTAAAAATACAGGAAATCCTTCATCTCGAATCGTATCTACAAGCGCTTTTACCTGACGCACCCCAATAAAATCTCTCTCTCCCTCTGAAACTCCAATAATGACAGGAACATTGAGTGCGCGAGCTGATCGAACCACAGCCCAAAATCCTTCTATATTAGAAATATTAAAATGTCCTATCGCTGTTTTACTTGATTCTGCATCTGCAATGTATTCCCGAAGTGTTTTCATAAAAAAAGTATACCATGCGGAACATAATCAATCGCTTATGTCTATTTCAGTATTACGATATTTTCTTTATACTGTTTAGATATGAACACAGACTATGATTTTGTAGCAATTGGAGACGTTGTTATTGATGCATTTATTCGACTCAAAGACGCAAGTGTAACTTGTGATGTAGATAAAACGGCATGTAAACTCTCCGTAGCGTTTGGAGATAAGGTTCCATATGAATTTGTACACGTTGTCACTGCGGTTGGAAATAGTCCGAACGCCGCTGTTTCCGCGCAAAGACTTGGACTCAAAAGTGCACTTGTTACTAATGTTGGCGGAGATCAGCATGGAAAAGAATGCATCGAGGAACTCAAAAAAAATGGCATCCATATTGATTTTGTAACTACCCACCCTGATCAAGTAACGAACTATCACTATGTATTGTGGTACGAAGATGAACGAACTATTCTCGTAAAACATCAAGAATATAAATACTCATTTCCAAACATTGGAAATCCAAAATGGGCATATGTTTCATCGCTTGCGCAAAATTCCCTTTCATATCACGAAGAGATGATGGATTATTTTGATGCTCACCCAGATATAAAAATCGCATTTCAACCAGGTACGTTTCAAATGAAATTAGGATTTCAGAAACTAGAACGACTCTATAAACGTTCAGAAATCTTTTTCTGTAACGTTGAAGAAGCAAAAAGAATTCTTGGTATCGAAGAAACCTTGCCTGTTGAAGATCTTCTTAAAAAAATGCGTGACCTTGGACCGAATATTGTAGTCATTACTGATGGGCCACGGGGTGCTTATTGTTATGACGGAAATGAAGGATGGTTTATGCCACCATACCCTGATCCAAAGCCACCTTACGAAAGAACAGGTGCGGGAGACTCATTTGCATCAACCTTCACCGCAGCCCTTGCGTTGGGACACACCATTACCGATGCGCTTATGTGGGGACCGATTAACTCAATGTCTGTCGTGCAGTATATCGGCGCCCAAGAAGGACTCTTAACAAAAGACGACCTCCTCGCACATCTTAAAAACGCACCACAAGAATTTCAACCGAAAAAAATTATCTAGTGTGACTTTCTGTTTT
>CAYVKU010000002.1:41550-45660 GCA_964452305.1 uncultured Candidatus Saccharibacteria bacterium
CAGCTTTTTCAATGTGTTCTTCATCCATTTTATAGTGGGAAATGAGCTCTTCTGGAGTTCCTGATTGCCCAAATTGATCGTGAACACCAATAAATTCGATAGGGAGAGGCAGATGTTTTGCAAGACACTCAGAGACAGCGCTTCCCATTCCCCCTGCAATTTGATGTTCTTCAATCGTAACAACTGCACCAGCACGTTCTGCACTATGAATGACCGTCTTTTCATCAAGCGGTTTAATAGTTGAAATATTTACCACAAGAGTTTCTAACCCTTCTCCTTTGAGTTTCTGAGCAACTTTGAGTGCTTTGTACAGAAGCGCTCCTGTTGCAAACATAACAACTTCTGGTTTATCACTTTCAAAAACAACGAGCGCCTTACCGATTTCAAATGGAGTAGTTTCTGTAGTAATAATAGGAGTTTTTTCTCTTGCCAATCGTAGGTACACAGGGGCATCAATCTTTGCCGCAGCTCTCGTTGCTTTATTTGCCTCAATGGCATCACATGGAGAAATAACAACCATCCGTGGAATAACTCTCATAATAGCAATATCTTCTATTGCTTGATGCGTTCCCCCATCTGGACCCACAGAAACACCTGCGTGCGATCCTACAATTTTTACTGGTCTATCGTTGTATGCAATTGTCGTTCTGATTTGCTCCCAATTTCTTCCCGGAGAAAACATTGCATACGAGGTAATAAATGGGATCTTTCCCATTGCAGCCATACCAGAAGCAACACTTGCCAAGTTTTGCTCTGCTACCCCAATCTGCACAAATCGTTCAGGATACGCTTTTCGAAAAAGATGCATTTGCGTTGATTCAGTAAGATCAGCACAAAGACCAACCACGCGAAGGTCTGCTTCTGCCGCCTTTAAAAAACCTTCACCAAATCCTTTTCGGATTGGTTGCATTTCCACATCGTCATCAAATAGTTTTGGATTTAGGTTATGCATTTCGGTTTTATTTGTATTTTTCTTTAAGCTAGCAACTAGCCCCTAGAAACTATTCTAATCATTGTGATGACCGCTGATACTTCCACCAAGAGAACGCAATTCTTTAAGAGCCATCTCTGCCTCTTCCGCATTTGGTGGCTTTCCATGCCATTCATATTTTCTTTCAAACTCACTCACTCCTTTGCCAGGAATTGTACGAGCAATAATCATGGTAGGTTTTTCAAATACCGCACGAGCCTGCTCAATCGCGTCATTTAATTCTTCAAAATTATGACCATCGACTTCAAGTACATGCCAATTCCAAGCGCGCCATTTGTCAGCAAGCGGCTCAAGTGGCATTACATCTTCAGTGTATCCGTCAATCTGAATATTATTGCGATCAATAATACCAACAAGATTCCGAAGTCTCTCTTTGCCCGCAAGCATTCCTGCCTCCCAAATTTGTCCTGATTCTTGTTCTCCATCAGACATCAAACAAAATATTCTTCTTTTTGAATCAACACCCCTATCCATTTTATCCGCAAGCGCCATACCAACTGCCTGAGAAAGCCCTGAGGCAAGCGGACCCGATGAAGTCTCAAGTACCGGAAAAAATTCTCGATGAGGATGTCCTTGGAAAATACTTCCAAATTGGCGCAGTGTTTTTAATTCAGAAAGTGGAGCATATCCAGCATGTGCAAGAGTTGCATAGAGTACTGGAGCAATATGACCATTTGAAAGCACTACTCTATCTCGCTCTTCCCACGAAGGTTTTTTGGGATCGTGAACGAGTTGATGAAAATACAAAAGAGTAAACACATCTGCCATTCCTAAAGGTCCAGCGGTATGTCCACTTTTTGCAACAAGGAGCATTTCAATAATTGATTGGCGAATTGCGTTCGCTTTTTCTTCAAGCTCTCGAATTGTTTCTTGTGTAAGTGCCATGATTATAGAGACTCGAACGACTCAATTGTAGCAGGAATATCTTCGCTCCTAAAAATCGCAGATCCAACCACCAACCTGCCTGCTCCTGCTTCAATCAAAGAAGGAGCGTTTTCTAAGGAAACCCCTCCATCAACTGAAACAACTTTTTCAGGAAATAATGTTTTTATCGCTTTGATTACTTCAAGCACGGCAGGATCAAACGGATTTCCTTGGGTACCAATCGTTCGAATCCCCATACACTGCACAAAATCTGCTTTTTCTATTGATTTTGTATACAAGTTTACATCAGTGCCTATTGAAAGAGCGACGCCAATTTCGATATTGAGTACGGATTCATTAAGAGAGAAATTCTGTTTAAAATCTGAAACAAGAGAAAACATTTCTTCAGGATTTTTACATGACTCCACATGCACAACAACTCTTGATACGCCCGCTGCGACCCACTGATGAATAATTTCTTTCGGATTTTGCACCATCAAATCCACTTCAAAACTAACATCTTCCCAGTATGGCAACCCTTCTTCTTCTCGAATGATACGCGAAA
Source organism: uncultured Candidatus Saccharibacteria bacterium (assembly GCA_964452305.1). Lineage (GTDB taxonomy): Bacteria > Patescibacteriota > Minisyncoccia > Phycocordibacterales > Zambryskibacteraceae > CAYVKU01. The sequence continues at coordinate 43,971 of CAYVKU010000002.1, forward strand.
AATCTTCAGTACCCTGAGGATCATATGGCCATGTTTTTGGTTGTGCGAACACTCCATCAACCACATCAATCTGCACCAACGGCGATATGCCAACAATGCGAGAAAGATCATGTTCAAGATTAGAAAAATCTTTAGGCAAAATAGCAGGGATAATCTCAGTCATTGCGTTCTTTTATATTTTCAATTTTTTGAATTCTTCTCTTATGACGATCTCCATTTGAAAATGGAGTATCGAGCCACGCTCTCACCGCTTCAAGCGCTTCTTCGTTTGAAACAAACCTTGATCCAATAGAAAGCACATTTGCGTCATTGTGCTGGCGAGTAAGTTCTAAGTTCGTCACGTTACTCGTAAGAGAAGTTGATGGTCCGTAAAATACCGCGGCACGAACATGAGGAAATCGATTTGCAACCATCGCCTCGCCTTGTCCTGATCCACCAAGAATAATCCCTCTTATATTTTGAGGATTTTTTGATACCTCTTTCGCAACTGGAATGACGAAATCGGGATAATCGTCATTTTCATCATATTCATGTGCACCACAATCAACGACTTCGTATCCACTTTCTTCAAGAAATTCAATAATGCGTAGTTTTTGCGCAAGGCCCGCATGATCTGTCCCAATGTAAATCTTCATATATTCTCCACCAGTATACCCTAATTACAACTACTTTTCTCCCTTCAAAATAATTCTCTTATCAAAACCACCCCTCTCTTCTCGTTTTTTAAGTCTCACTGATTCAACATCTTGATATTCAGGAATTTGTTTAAGAGCCTCAATCACTTCGACAGTATCAGCAAGTTCTTCTATATCACCACCTGATTTCAAAAATTCGGTAACTTCTTCAAGTAACTTTTTTATTAATTCTTCTTTATATCTCTCAGGAGAAGCATCGATTCTTTCATATGGAACACCTTTCTGATCAAGAATGTCAGGCATGTTATCCCGCACGAGTTTTTCATACCTTTCCATACCAGTAATTATGAAGCAGTTTTGATCACATGATCCACAAGTGTGTAGGTATACCCCATTTCGTTGTCATACCACGCAAGTACTTTCACAAGATTTCCTCCGATTACCCGTGTAAGAGAGAGGTCTGCGATTGAACCGTATCGTGAACCCAAAATATCAGTTGATACCAATTCTTCTTCGGTTACAGAAAATACTCCTTCCCACCGTGATTGCTCTGCAGCTTTTTTGAGCGCTTCATTTACTTCTTCCACCGTAGTATTTCGCTTTGCGATAAATGTTACATCTACAATTGAACCCGCAATAACAGGTACACGCATTGAAATTCCATCAAAGAGCCCTTCGAGTTGGGTGAATGCTTTTGTCACCGCAATAGCAGCACCCGTTGATGACGGTACGATGTTCGCTGCTGCTGCTCTTCCCTCTCTATATCCTTTCTTTGATGGCCCATCGACAAGCGCTTGCGTTCCTGTATATCCATGCACCGTAGAAAGTGCAGCTTTTTCAATTCCAATTGCTTCATCAAGAATTGCAATCAACGGAGATGATGCATTAGTAGTACATGATGCATTTGAGGTAATAGTACACGTACCGAGTTTTTCTTCATTCACCCCCATGAGTACAGTTGCTCCAGAAATTCCTGGAATAGGATCGTCTTTCATTGGTGCAGTCACGACAACTTTTTTTGCTCCTGCATCCAAATGCGCTTTTGCACTCGCATA
>CAYVKU010000003.1:0-2260 GCA_964452305.1 uncultured Candidatus Saccharibacteria bacterium
CATTGACAACTCAAACAAAAAAGAGTGATATAGCATAAGAGTTCACCTTATAACTTCAGGCACGGAGGATAGACATGACAATCGTTCCCGTCATCCAAGAACTGTCCAAGGAAGAAGCTCGGATACTTGCAAAAAGGATTCGACCCGTACAGATGTTCCCCAACAGCGGACGATGCTACGTAAGACGAGTTGATCCATTTGCGGATTTCATGGAAAACCCACGCATTGAATCTCAAGCAACGGATATCGAACCATTCGCGATGCTGACCACCTTTCACAGACCCGGGAGAAGTGGAGTATTTCTTGCCACCATTGCAGAGGTCCTTGCTCAAATTCCGAGAAGCCCAGAGGAAATTCTTCATCGGACAGTAGCATTTGAGATTCTGAGAAAACCGAGAACGCAAATCGATCCAAAAATCGAGCGCGAAGCCTTTCGCGCTGGATACTACGTTGCGAAGACTCGGCTTTTCCAACAAATAACTTAGTCCCACGCCACCATTTCCCCTCACTTCATTGTTGAGGGGAATTTTGTATTACAAAAAACCGCCCCGAGGCGGTTTTTGCTTATTGCGTCTTTTTGAGCATTGCTACAAATCGAGATTTTTTTCTTGCTACTGCATTTTTCTTGAGAATTCCTGTTTTTGCAGATTTATCAAGAGCTTTTTGTACTTGAGGGAAGATTTCTTTCGCTTCTTTTATCTTTTTTTCTGAAACAAGCTTTTTAAATTTCTTTACAACATCAGTAACTGATTTTTTACGAACAAGATTAACCGCTTTCTTTCGAAGCGATCCGCGGAGTGCTTTTTTAGCTGAACTGGTGATAGGCATGGCGGGAATACTACCCCACTATACGGATTTACGCAAGAGGAGGAAAAAGAGCTTGAACGATGAGCAAGGAACTACGAATGAATTCGTATTCCATTCTCTATTCATAATTCTTTATTCTGAATTTAATCCTTTATTCTGCATTTTTGGTATCATAAGGAAATGATTGCCTACCTTAAAGGAACAATTATCTTCAAAGACATTTCCTATGCGATTATTGAGTCAAATGGTGTTGGGTATAAAGTATTTGGCACAGGAATAACTTTAGAATCAATCGGCACCGAGGCAGAACTTTGGATACACTCTGTTATTCGAGAAGATGCTTTTGACCTATTTGGATTTCTCACCCGAGAAGAATTGGAAGTATTTGAAAAACTCATCTCTGTATCAGGAATTGGCCCTCGGACCGCCCTAGGAATACTCAATGTAGCTGGTGTAGAAACTCTCCGCCAAGCGGTTTCAGAAGAAAAACCCGCACTTCTCACTACTATTGCGGGGATTGGAAAGAAAAACGCTGAAAAAATCATTATTGAACTTCGAGGAAAACTCGAGGCTCCTAAAACACGAACAGAGTCTCTCGAAGCAGAGCAAGACGCACTCGCCGCACTTGCTTCTCTCGGATATTCTCCAAAAGAAGCTCGTGATGCACTTAAACTCGTACCCCCAGAAATAACCAGCGCGAGTGAGAGATTGAAACGTGCGCTCCGAGAACTCGCATCATAAAACGACCATGCTTTCACAACTCAAAAAGATTATTCCAAAAAAAATATTCCACTTTTTCCAACCAACATACCATTGGCTTCTTTCTTTTGTTTCTGCAATTTTGTATCGATTTCCATCTCGATCACTTCGTGTTATTGCAATTACTGGAACAAAAGGAAAAACGAGCACGGCTGAAATCATGAATGCCATTCTTGAAGAAGCGGGACACACAACCGCTCTCGCATCATCACTACGATTTAAAATTGGAAATGAATCCAGAACAAACACATTTGGTATGAGCATGCCTGGCAGAGGGTATATTCAAAAATTTCTTCGCGGTGCCGTGAAAAAAGGATGCGACTTTGCAGTTATTGAAATGACATCTGAAGGAGCGCGACAATTTCGTCACGCGTGGATATATCCTGATGCATTTATTTTTACCAACCTTGCACCAGAACACATTGAATCTCATGGGTCATTCGAATTATATGTAAAACACAAACAAAGAATTCCTGCGCTACTCAATAGCACAGTAAAAGAAAGAAGAATCGCAATCATCAACGCAGATGACGCCCACAAAGATGACTTTACTCCCAAAAAAGCAACGGAAGTTATTTATTATTCGCTTACAGATGGAGAACCTTACTCATCTGGGGATGAAGGTATCTCATTTACTCTTGATGGAGTGAGAATTACTTCCCCGCTTACTGGCGAGTTTATGATTCGAAATATG
>CAYVKU010000003.1:2400-16472 GCA_964452305.1 uncultured Candidatus Saccharibacteria bacterium
TTTGATGTCGTGGTTGATTACGCACACACTATCGAATCACTCGAGGCTCTCTATTCTTCATTCCCAAACAAAAGAAAAATCTGTGTGTTAGGAAATACCGGAGGAGGACGCGATACCTGGAAACGACCTGGTATGGCAGGTGTTGCTGATAATCTTTGTGACGAAATAATACTAACGACCGAAGACCCTTATGACGAAGACCCTCTTTCTATCATCGAGGATATGAAGAAAGGAATTACTAAAAAAACCCCTATTGTTATCGTAGATAGAAGAGAAGCGATTGAAAAAGCAATTGAGATAGCGCAACCTGGGAATGTGATTTTACTAAGCGGCATGGGATCACAACAATACATGTGCGTGAAAAATGGCGAAAAAATTCCTTGGGATGATGTATCTGTTGCACGCGAAGCAATTGAGAAAAAGTTTGCTAGTAGCTAGTTTCTCGTTGTAAGAAACATTTACATACACTTATTTTCACTCTAGCAACTAATACCTAGCCAACTATGAACGATTCCCATGCCTGAACTTCCTGAAGTTGAAACAACCGTGCGCGGAATTCATACGCACCTCAAAGGACTTACTATCACCGATGTCTGGACTGACTACGGTTCTTTATTTCATGCAAAGAAAGAAAACATCAAAAACCCAACTTTTTTCAAACAATATAAAAAACGGATTCGAAACAAAAAAATTATTGGATCAGAAAGACGAGCAAAACACGTCCTTATTCACTTAGAGGGAAATATCACCATACTCATACACATGAAAATGACAGGGCATCTTCTTTATGGAAACTACACCTACAAAAACAAGATGTGGAGAGCGACACAAGAAGGCCCGCTTCAAGATCCATTTAATCAATTTATTCATCTAGTATTTTCTCTTTCAAACGGAAAGCATCTTGTACTTTCTGATATGAGAAAATTTGCAACGGTTACTCTTCTTGATACGAACACTCTTCATAACTCAAAACAATTATCCGCCCTTGGACCAGAACCGCTCTCCCCTCATTTTTCTTCCAAGAAATTCTACGAACAGCTTCAAAAAAAGAAACGCGGAGTTATCAAATCTGTTCTCATGGATCAACGTATTGTTTCTGGGATTGGAAATATTTATTCCGATGAAATTCTTTGGAAATCAGATATTCACCCTCAAACAAAAGTAGAAACGCTCACCGAAAAAAATGTAGAACTTATATGGAAATACACGAGAGAGATTTTACGAAAAGGAATCGATTTTAAAGGAGACTCGATGTCTGACTATCGCACACTCGATGGTACTCCAGGGTCATTTCACCATCACCACAACGCGTACAGAAAAACCGGAAAGCCGTGCAATAAAAAAGGGTGCACAGGGACTATCCAAAGAATGGTCATTGGCGGAAGAAGTGCTCATTTTTGCAATGTGCATCAGAAAATAGTTTTGTAAAAACTTGACAGAAAGTAAAAATTAATGAATTATCTACTTCAGAGAAGCTCTCTTTGAAGTCATCTTCAAAAACACTTAGGAGAACCTGTGCAAACACAACCGCGGATAGATTTATACTTCTGGGTTCACGACTTTATAGACAAAGTTAGTCCAGACCTCCGAGAACGCGTCCTGAAAGATGCGTTCAAAAAAGAAAATGGTCTCGCTTACCTTCTTCCTGTCGGAACCAAGTACGAAGCTGAATCGGAAGAATTCGGAGGAGAAATAAACGCGGTCATTGATTCGATTAGCTATAACCCGATCGAAAATGTAATTACGGTCGATTTGGTATTTCAAAAAATAAGGGCTGCTGTCGATTACAACCTTACAATCAACTTCTTGCTCAATCCAGCTCATGGATGGGTGCAAGATTAACCCAAGAAACACCAACGAGAACTCTTTCAGAGTTCTCGTTTTTTATATTCCCTGTATTTGAAACAATGCAATTCCTGTAGCAACAGAAACATTCAAAGACTCTTTCTCCCCTTTCATGGGAATCTCAATTACCGCATCAGCTTTCTCTACAACCTTTTTTGACACACCTTCTACCTCATTACCCACTACAAGTGCATAAGAATGTGTTGGACGATAAGCGCGATACGAAATAGAGCGCTCTGATTGCTCCAGTGCAACTATTTCATATCCTGCTTTTTTGAGAGAAATGATTGCCTTTGATGTTGTTTCAAAAGATTTCCATGGAATAATTTTTTCTGCTCCAAGGGCGGTTTTGTGTATTTTTGACACCACCCGCCCAAACCGATCGAAGGGGGCCGGAGTTACTCCACATAAATAGAGTGCAGAAACTCCCACAGCATCCGCAGTACGAAATAATGCCCCTACATTTTCTGCACTGCGAATATTATCTAGCACAAGAACGATATTGTAGTCTTTCATGTGCACAGCATACAGAGTACAAAGATTCTCGCAATAGATATGATAGAATTTCCATATGCTAAACGGACTTCCTTTATTAAACCCTTTTCCAGATCTGTTAATACTTTCTTCTTTTGCTCCTTTTCTCCTAAGAGCAGTGCTTGGAATTATTGCGATAAATAGCGGCCTTCTCAAGACAAAACAAGAAAAAAATCGCTGGATCCAAACACTAGAGACTGCCCAGATTCCAAAACCAAATCTTTCACTTGCGATTCTCGGTGGTCTTGAAATTATTTCTGGGATAATGCTTCTTGCAGGGTTTTATACTCAGGTAGCAGGACTTGTGTATGCGATTATTCTCTTTAGCTGTTTGTATGTGGAATATAGAAATTCTGCACTCGTAAAAAGAGATCTTGTATTCTATATTCTCGCTGTCTCTATTGCCCTTTCCCTTGTCTTAACGGGGGCAGGAGCATTCTCACTTGATCTTCCTCTTTAGAACAGTTGGGATAGTTGGCTAGTTGTGAGTTGTCAGTAAAATACAGTTGAGTTAATTGTATTTTGTGTTATAAATCTCTGGTATTCTTATACACTAGCTACTAGCCACTAGTAACTAAAAACTGTTTTAATATGCGCCCATAGCTGTTTTGGCTGATTAGGCTGTATAGAACAGAAAGAATGACATCGGTAATTCACAATATGCGCCCATAGCTCAGTTGGTAGAGCACCTGCCTTTTAAGCAGAGGGTCGTAGGTTCGATTCCTACTGGGCGCACCTGAATAAAAAAGATTCGATTTTATATCGAGTCTTTTTTGTTTATAGGAGACACCAAAGGAATCGAACAGGAAAGGGGTCGAGGAAATTTCTGTTCGACGGAACAGAGATTATCCGTGACCACAATTTGGGCGAAGCGCAGTGATGTTTTTGTTTGAGCGAAGCGAAAGACAAAAACCACGAGCTGGGATCCCGAGATTTTTCCGTCAAGAAAAAATACTTGTGATCACAAGTATTTTTGTTACTTTGTTTTTCAAAAAACGTATGGCAAACTACCATCCAGCAAAATGTTCCAAACATCCACAAACAAAGGAGCCTCAGATGATCAGATCTTCCTTCGAAATAAAAGGACGGGTCGACGCTGTTCTTGTGTCCGTCGGTAGCGGCTCGATCGTTTCTGACACTCATGGTATCGGATCACTCAAAACAGTGTCTGTACCAAAAATCCAATTAATTCGTGGATACGGCATACGCGGAGACAGACATGCAGGCACGAGACTCGCGGATGTACGCGAAAGAGAACTTCTTTCTTTTGGATTTTCCAAAGGTATCGAAATCGCCAACCATCGTGAGTTTTCTGCCATCTCCGTCGAAGAGCTCGAGGAAATCGCGCGAGCAATGGGACTTCCAAGTTCGATTCCTCATGGTTGTCTTGGTGAGAACCTGGTGCTGAGCGGAATTCCAAAACTCACCGAACTTCCCACAGGGACGATGCTGTTCTTTCGCAAGGATGAGAAACAAATTCGAACAGCCGTGCTAGTGGTATGGTCAGAAAATACACCGTGTCGGGGACCAGGCGAGGCGATCCAAGAAACATTTCCGGATATTCCTGAGCTCACACGCCTCTTTCCAAAGTCAGCTATTGGCAAACGTGGGATTGTCGGTAGTATCTACGCATCCGGAAACATTCACACAGGTGATACGGTGATTGTAAAAATCCCACGTCAGCGAATTTACAGTCCTGAATAGAGTATTTGATGAGCAAGAGCAGCCCATTGTTGGTTGCTCTTTTTTTATCCCAACGTAAGTACGAATTTCTCGAGCATCACATCCATATCTTTTCCTTTTCGTGAATCGTGCAGTATCTCAATAAGATTCCAGGAGAGTTTTTCTGCTTCATCAAAAGTAAATTGTTTGGCGTATCGAGATGCTTTTGTGTAGACAAACGGAGCAAGTCCCCCTTCTTGAGGAGTGTTTGTCTGCATAGAAATCAAGATTGCTTTCATCTGCCACAAAAGAATACGATGAATCTCTTCAGAGAGAATCCCCTCCCCTCGTGCTTGCGCAAATAATGTCCACAACATTTTTTTATCTTTATTTCCCAATGCATCAGCCAGAGAGAAGATATTAAATTCTTGTTTTTTCTTTTCTGTTTTTTCTTTTGTTTGAATGATCTCTGTCTTCTCTGCTTTTTTTTCTAACTTTGTGAGTAAGTCTTTAGGGAGTGTTTCTTCAACAAGAATAAAAATATTTTGAGACTCCACTAGTGTTTTTAGGAAAGAAATCATTTCTTCTCGTGTATCAGTATTGGAAAATAGTGAATCTAAAATCACCACAATTTTAGATTGAAACAACCCACCGCTTTGAGAAAGCTCTTCAAGAACTCTTTGTGAAAAAGACTCAGCATCAACACGATGATGTGTTGCGTCTTTATCTTTCACTTTTTGAGAAGCGACAATTTTTTTTGCCTTTTCTAAACCTTTTATTCTGTCGCCGTAGAGAAGATATATCATAGGCTTTCCATCTCTCCCCATGAGGATCCGACCTTTGCTTCAGCAGTACACGGCACACCTCGTGATTTCTCTTCATCGATAACCCCTTCCATCACCGCTTTTAGTTTGGGAGTGTATTCTTTTGCTTTTCCTTTTTTTATTTCAAACAACAATTCATCATGCACCTGAAGTACTATACGAATATCGTCACTTAATCCTTGTTCGCGAATGAAATGCGCGAGCTCTTTCATTGCAAGCTTAATCACGTCAGCTGCAGTTCCTTGAATTGGCGCATTGATTGCCATACGTAGTGCAGCTGCTTTAATAAAAGGAATTTTTGATCGAATGCCTTCAAAATGACGCTTTCTTCCAAACAACGTTTCCGTGTAGCCAAGGCGCTCTGCATCGACTTTTACTTTTTCCAAATAGGCTGCAAGCTCAGGAAAACGCTCGAAGTATGCATTATAAAATGTTTGAGCCTCTTCCCGAGTGCCTCCGAGATTTTGTTTCAAAGCAGACACTCCCATTCCATAGAGAATTCCGAAATTAATTACCTTAGCTTTCCTCCTCATTTCTCTATCTACGTTCTCTTTTGAAACACCAAACACTTCACTCGCTACTGCAGAGTGGACATCTTCTCCGTTTTTAAAAATCTGAACTAATTTTTTATCACCCGAGAGAATTGCGGCGATACGAAGTTCAATTTGAGAGTAATCGATTGAAACCATATCAAACCCCTCTTCAGGAATGAAAGCATTTCGAATATTTCTTCCTAAATCTGTCTTAATAGGAATATTTTGTAGATTCGGATTAATAGAAGACATTCGTCCTGTAGTAGTACCCGCCTGCCTCAAACTTGTATGTAACCGATCTTCTGCATCAAGAAAATCGGGAATAGAATCAATATAGGTAGAAAGAAGTTTCCCTAATTCACGAAACGAAAGAACTTCTTCGATAATCGGATGAGTGTCCTTCATTTTTTCGAGCTCTGATTCTTTTGTGGAACGCATTCCTGTCGATGTTTTCTTTTGATTCTTCACACCGAGACCAAGTTCATCAAAAAGCACCACCCCGAGTTGCTTAGGAGAATTGATATTAAATTCACGACCTGCGTGTCGCCAGATGGATGCCTGGAGAGCGTCCAATTTCTTGTGGTAATCAAAAGAAAGCTCTTTTAGCTTTGAGCGATCTACTTTAATTCCTACTGTTTCCATCTCCTCAACCACAGGAATAAGAGGTTTTTCAATTTCTTCATACACGTATTGCAATCCTTCTTTATTAATTCTTTGAGTGAGTATGTTGCGCGCTTCAACAATAGTTTTCACACGAGTCGTAGCAAAAATTTCAGCAAGATCAGGGTTTGTTTTATTTGAATCCAAAAGCCACACCATAATAGAAAGGTCTGCCCACTTACTTCGCGGTATATCTACCAAAGATTCTTTTTCTTCAGCCTGAGCTGGAGTATCTCCACCTGCAATAGATTGAATTCGCGCCCCAAGTGTACGGAAATCCAGATCGTTCGCTATTTGAAGTGCTTTTTGCACATCAAATGTTTCCTTCCAATGTTTTTGAGGAAGCACAAAATCAATCGGCGCATCAGTACGAATGGTTGCAAGCATTTTTGAGAACAATGCTTCTTCTTCGTTTTCTTCAAGGAGAGTGAGGATTCTTTCCGTAATACCTACTTTTTTTACTTTTTCTCTATCTTTTTTTATTTCCTCATACAACGATTCAAGAGTTCCAAAATGAGTAATGAGTGTTTCTGCAGTCTTTTCTCCAATACCCTTTACGCCGATTATATTATCTGACGGGTCACCGCGAAGTCCTTTGTAATCAGGAAGCAATTTTGGAGGAAAATGAAATCGATCATACACCCCTTTTTCATCGTAAAGAATTGTGTCATTAATTCCCTTTTTTAACGTATACACTCGAACCTTTTCACCCTTCACAAGTTGAAGCGTATCCATGTCACCTGATGCAATAATAATTTCTAAATCTTTATTATCTTTTGTGAGTTCAACAATAGTTCCGAGCATGTCATCTGCTTCAAATCCCGGTTTGTCATACATGGGAATTGCAAACGCAGTAAAGACGTCGCGAGAGCGTTTCATTTGATGAACAAGAGCATCATCTGCTTTTTTTCTTTGTGCCTTGTATCCTTCGTAGGCTTCGTGTCGATATGTCGGGCCCGGCAAGTCGTAACAAGCAACAATGTAGTCCGGTTTTAAATCCGTAATAATTTTAAGGAGCATCGAAATCAATCCGTAGATTGCACCTGTCGGCTCACCTTTTGATGAAGCGAATTCTGGAAGCGCATGATACGCACGATGAAGAATCGCGTGAGCATCAAGAAGAACAAGTCTGTGAGAATGGTTTTTTTTCATTACATGAGTAGTGCAAACTCTCTTTCGTTTTCTGCTTTGTGATCAATAACAATCGCTGAAGCGTAAGATGGGATTGCTTCTTTGATTTTCTCTGGCCATTCAATACAAATAAGAGTGTTTTCTTCTTGCAGGAGATTGCTCCAGCGAATCGTTTCTAATTCACGAATATCTTCAATGCGATATGCATCAATATGCACAACTGATGTGAACCCGTGAGACTCCACCGTATATCGTTTTTGAATAACAAATGTTGGACTTGTGACATCGTTTTCCTGTATACCGAAAAGCGAAAGAAATACTTTCATAAACGTTGTCTTCCCTGCCCCTAAATCACCAGAGAGAGTAAGTACCGTTGCGTGACCAGAAAGCAAACTTACACTGTCTAAAACACGCTGAGCGAAATCCCTTGTATCTTCCATGGTTTCTATCTTCTTTTTGAGGACTTCTTTCATGCCATCATTCTATACAATTATCGACTCTATAAAAAGAAAACGGCGTACATTGCTGTACGCCGTTTGAAATAGAACATATCCCTACCGAGCCGGCATCACGTTGCGAACTTCCCACGTAGGAGAATTTCCGCTTCGCAAAGAGAATGAACGAGTGCTCATGCCGAGAAACACCGTATCTCCCTGCGTAACCTGATACGCCTTAGCGATCAGATTCACCTGATTACCAGTCGCACAACGGAAGTTGGTCGCCCGGACCGGCTTCGAATCACCAAGACCGAGAAGCGCAACAACGACGTTACACTGGTCGGTGATGGTAATAAACGATGCGGGAGTTCGATTAACCGTTGCGATCACGTTTGTGATGAGGATTGGAGGAGTTCCGAAAAACGCTCCTCCTGAGGTTCTTGGCGCCGAAATCCCTCCCTGAACACCAACCGCACACGCGGTGGTCTGAGAAAGAAGCACGACGAGAAGAAGCGAAAGAAAGCGGTTCTTACACATGTTGCCTCCGAGGCTATGAGAGTACTGTTCTGGGTATATTATACCACATAATAAATATAAAAGTCAAGTGTTTTCTCCCCTCTTTATCCTTTGAGGGTACCTAATCGAGTGCTAAAATAAGCCATAGTTTCACTACCATGACAGTCGAATTTAACGAAGAAAAACAGTTAAAGAGAGTTGCCGATCTTAAAAAAAGAGAAGAGGAGGATTTGGCCAGAACACTTTCCGAGAAATACGGTATTCCTTACCTTGACCTGTCTGTAGTTCCAATCAACATTGATGCGCTTCGAGTAATCCGAGAGGAAGAAGCTCGCGAAGCATCCCTTGCAGTATTTAATATTGTCGACAAAAGAATTGATGTTGGGGTTATTTCTCCTGCAAACGAAAAGACTCTTCGAAAAATTGATGAATTCAAAGAAGAAGGATACATACCGAGCATGTTTATGGTTTCTCACGAAAGCCTCGCTAAGGTATGGGATCGCTATAAAGACCTTTCTTATTCTTTTGAAACAAAAGGTGGAGCTCTTGATATTTCAAATGAAGACATTGTCACACTCGTACACAAAGTAACCACGCTTGATGAAGTGCGCACAGAAATCCAAACTGTACTTTCATTAAAAAAAGGGTTTCGTATTTCGCGTATTTTAGAAATTATTGTTGCAGGAGGTCTTGCAACAAAAGCATCTGACATTCACCTTGAACCTGAGGAAGGATACATTCGACTTCGTTATCGTCTTGATGGAGTGCTTACCGATGTGCTTACTTTTGATACAGGTACCTACAAACTTCTTCTTTCTCGTATAAAACTTATTTCCAATCTCAAATTAAACGTTGGAGGTGCTCAAGATGGTCGATTTTCAATAAAACTTCCTGAGGGAGACATTGAAATTCGAACCTCCCTTCTTCCTGGAGCATACGACGAATCGATAGTACTTCGAATACTAAATCCCGACGCAATTTCTGTTCCATTGGAAAAATTAGGTATTCATCCAAAACTTCTCAAGATTTTTCTTCATGAAATTGGAAAGCCAAACGGCATGATTCTCACCACAGGTCCAACTGGATCAGGAAAAACAACGACGCTCTATGCGTTTATGAAAAAAATTCATAATCCTGACATTAAAATCATCACTATTGAAAACCCAATTGAATATCACCTGCCTGGTATTGTACAAACTCAAACAGACGAAGATACCGGATACACTTTTTTGGAAGGACTTCGCTCTGCACTTCGACAAGATCCTGATGTCATTATGGTTGGAGAAATTCGTGATGATGAGACAGCAGAAATTGCAGTAAATTCTGCATTAACAGGTCACTTGGTATTCTCAACACTTCACACCAACAACGCAGCGGGAGCTTTTCCTCGTTTAATTGATCTTGGAATAAATCCAAAAATTATCACTTCAGCAATTAATATTTCTATTGCGCAAAGACTTGTGCGGACACTTTGTCCTCATTGTAAAAAAGAAACAAGCATGAATGCTGATACTCAAACTCTAATCAATGCCATTCTTCTTCAAATCAAAGATCCTTCATACACAGAAGGGATTCAAAAAGAACACGTATGGGAACCCGTAGGATGCGATGTTTGCAATATGACTGGATACATTGGGAGAATTGGTATATACGAAGCAATTCTCATTGATGAACATATTGAAAAAATAGTGAGAGATAATCCAAGTGAACGAGAAATTCGAACCGCAGCGAGTAATCAAAACCTTCTTACGCTCAAACAAGATGGAATATTGAAAGTTCTTTCTGGACTTACCTCGCTTCAAGAGATTAGTCGTGTAATAGACCTTGAAAAAGAGGATTAGTCTTCTTGCGAGCATTGCTGAAGTGTGAATAATACATACAAGAAAAGGATAGAAAAAATCCAGAACGTACATCTCCAAGCAACACTTTCAATAGTAGTACTAAAAGCCCAGCGGAACTCCTAAGGGATACACCAGTTCTGGAACGAATCCGAACCAGAGTGTCCTCGAAGAAACGCTTGAAAAGGCCGGGAAGGGCCCGTTGCTTGGAGATGTATATTCTGGATGTGAGGTTCATGAAATAAGTCTATGTATAGGCTTATTTCATACACATTGAAAGTGTAGCATACATTGTTTTTAATGTCAACCCCCACCTATAGGAAGGTGGTTTCTGTTATACTTGGTATCGAAAGACAAATCATGTATGAACAACAAAGAAAAAACAGAAGATCATACAGAAATTGAAGGAGAAATCTCTCAAGATAGTCATTTTCTTGACTACACTCTGCGTCCATCAAGATGGGACGAGTACATTGGACAAGAAGGAATTAAAAATAACCTTCGTATTTTAATAACCGCTGCACAAGAAAGAAAACATCCTCCTGAGCATATTCTTTTTTACGGACCACCAGGGCTTGGTAAAACAACTCTTGCTCATCTCATTGCAAAAGAAACGGGTGCGCAAATAAAATCCACATCGGGACCAGCAATTGAAAAGGTTGGAGATCTTGCGTCTATCCTTACCAACCTTTCTGCAGGAGACATTCTCTTTATCGATGAAATTCATCGACTCAATAAAGCAATTGAAGAAATTCTCTACCCTGCTATGGAGTCGGGAGCAATTGATATCATTATTGGTAAAGGTCCTTCTGCTCGCACTATTCAACTTGAATTACCTCCTTTCACTCTTATTGCAGCCACAACAAAAATTGGAATGATTTCCTCCCCTCTTCGATCACGTTTTTCTGGGGGTATCTTTCGTTTAGAATTTTATACTGACGAAGAAATCGCTCGCATCCTTTCTCGATCAGCAACCATTTTACAAGTACCCATTCCAAACGAAGCAGCTTTTGAAATTGCACAACGTTCTCGATCTACTCCTCGTACTGCAAATTATCTGTTAAAAAGAGTCCGAGATTTTGCACAAGTGGGGAAAACAAATATCGATACCCCAGTAGTGCAAAAAGCGCTGTCTATGCTTGGTATTGATGAGAGGGGTCTTTCTCATTCAGACAGAGCGCTTCTTGATACTATTATCGAAAAATTTGGAGGTGGACCAGTCGGATTAAATACTCTCGCCGCTTCCCTTTCTGAAGAAGAAGGGACTATTGAAGAATTTCACGAACCTTATTTGCTTCAAATAGGTTTTATTGAAAGAACTCCGCGAGGAAGAATGGCTACAAAAAGTGCGTACGAACATCAAGGAAAAGAGTATCCTTTGTCACAAACAGACAAACTTCTCTAGATTTTGTAGTATAAAAATCGAGTTATTATCTAAACCTTATCAACTAAAAGCTAACACCTATTTCTATGGCAGGACATAATAAATGGTCAAAAATCAAACGACAGAAGGAAAAAACTGACGCTCAAAAAAGCAAAATCTTCGGAAAACTTGTACGCATGATTTCAGTAGAAGCAAAACGAGCACAAGGAAACATAAGCGATCCGGGACTTCGTACAGCAATTGAAAAAGCGCGAGAAGCAAACGTAAGGCCGCCCGTGACGCGCAAATGCCCTCTGAAAACATTGAACGCGCAATTAAAAAAGCAAACGACGGAGAAAACCTTGAAAGTATTACCTATGAAGCATACGGACCTGGTGGATCTGCTCTTGTTATTGAAGCCCTAACCACCAATCGGAATAAAGCCGCTCAAGAAATAAAGCATGTACTTTCAGAATTTGATATTGCACTTGCAAGTATCGGCTCTGCAACTTGGGCATTTGAAAAAACAAAAGATGGATGGATTCCTCAATCAACGGTTTCGATAAGCGAAGAGGATGCCCAAAAACTTGAATCAATTATTGATGCTCTCGAAGAAAATGATGAAGTGCAGGAAGTTTTTACTAACGCAGAATAATGACTCGAATTCTTGGAATAGATCCTGGATATGAGCGTCTTGGTATCGCAATTATCGATACTGAGGGGAAAAAAACTCAATTACTCTTTTCTGAGTGCTTTCACACAAAAAAAACTCTAAGTCATCCTGAAAGACTTCAATCAATTGCAGAACACCTAAAAGAAGTTATTCGAGAATACAGCCCTAACCAAGTAGGAATAGAAACACTGTTTTTTAGTACCAACAAAAAAACCGCTCTTTTTGTTGCTGAAGCACGGGGGGTTATTCTCTATACATGCAAAGACTCGGGTGTGTTTATTCGAGAATTTCTTCCTGCACACATTAAATTAGCCGTTACAGGGCACGGAAAAGCAGACAAAACGCAAATTATGCACATGATTCCAAGGCTTATTCGAGTAGAAAAAGAGATAAAAACAGATGACGAGTACGACGCTATTGCAATAGCTCTCACTGCAGAAGCAACCCCATTGCCTTTATCCCCACAATAAACTTTCAAAAAACGCTTGCAAAGAACTGACGATTTGGTACAACTATTAAATCCAAAAACGGCGGGTATGTGCGAGCCGTTATTAATGAGTAATTCAAACAAATATGGACGAAGTTCGAGATGATGCGTTGATGAATGAAAATGAAGAAGAATTAGATGAAACAGAGGCAGGTATCGAAGAAGATGCTGAACTCGATGCAGATCTAATCGAAGATGAAGTTGAAGAAGACGACGAGTTTGATTCAGTTTCATCAGAAGAATAATTGGTAAAAACTCCCCTATCGGGGAGTTTTTATATTCTAACTTCACAATAAGTGCGTGATATGATTGACTACAGCTATCTATGAAACGTCACGTACGGAGGTTATATGCCAAAACGCGATCTCTATCTCGTAATGAGGTCAAAAACTACCTTACTCTTCTTGGTGCTTTCCTTTTCCTGTTTCTCGGCGGGTTTATTCTTTGGATTGGAACACTAGAAATTCCAAGCCTTGAATCATTCAACAATCGCCAGATTATTGAATCGACAAAGATTTACGACAAAACAGGAGAAATTCTTCTCTACGATGTAAATCAAAACATCCAGAGAACAGTTATTCCTTTTGATGAAATATCTCAATATGTAAAAAATGCAACTATTGCTATCGAAGATAAAGAATTTTATTCACATAACGGAATAAAACCTCGATCTATTCTTCGTGCTGTTTTTGCGAACACAACCAGTTTAGGATATGCACAAGGTGGATCTACGATTACTCAACAGGTGATAAAAAATGCATTGTTCACTTCAGAAAAACTTATTTCTCGTAAGATTAAAGAATGGGTACTTGCAATAAAACTTGAAAAAGTATTATCGAAAGACGAGATATTAAGTAATTATCTAAATGAAATCCCTTATGGAGGCACTATCTACGGAGTAGAAGAAGCAAGTCAAACTTTTTTTGGGAAAAGTGCCCGAGATGTAACTCTTCCTGAAGCAGCTTATCTTGCCGCTTTACCTCAAGCTCCAACTTTTTATTCTCCTTATGGAAAAAACAAAGCACGTCTTGATGAGAGAAAAAATTTGGTTCTCCGAGAAATGAGAAGAAGTAATGTTACAGAAGAAGAATACGAGAGTGCTCGAAATGCTGAGGTTACTTTTTTACCGAAAGAAACAGAAAATATAAAAGCTCCTCATTTTGTGTTTTATGTCATTGACGAGCTTACAAAACAATACGGAGAAGATGTTGTTCAAAATGGAGGACTTCGAGTAAAAACAACTCTTGATTATGAAATGCAAAAAAAAGGAGAAGAAATTGCGAATCGATTTGCTCTCCAAAATGAAGAACAATTTAATGCAGAAAATGCAGCTTTTGTTGCAATTGATCCGAAAACAGGAGGAATTCTTACTATGGTTGGATCGAGAAATTATTTTGATGAAAACATTGATGGAAATTTCAATATTGCAACCGCATTAAGACAACCTGGTTCAACCTTCAAACCTTTTGTGTACGCTGAGGCTTTTAACAGAGGTTACACACCAGAAACTATTCTCTTCGATGTAAAAACTCAATTTTCAACCACTTGTTCACCAGAAAACACAACAAG
>CAYVKU010000003.1:16500-17658 GCA_964452305.1 uncultured Candidatus Saccharibacteria bacterium
CAACAAGCGAAAACGGTTGTTATTCTCCTGAAAACTACGACAATACCTACAGAGGCCCTATGACAATGCGGGATTCTTTAGCTCAATCAATAAACATTACCTCTGTTAAAACACTCTATCTTGCAGGGATAAGAGAATCTATTCGACTTGCCGAGGCTTTGGGTATTGGAACACTCGGAAGTCCTTCTCGATATGGACTCACTCTTGTACTTGGAGGTGGTGAAGTAAAACTTCTTGATATGGTGAGTGCATACAGTGTCTTTGCAAACGAGGGAGTACGAAATCCTTACACCGCAATTCTTGAAGTGACTGATAGAAATGGAAAAAAAATATACGAATGGAATCAAACACCAAGCGAAGTGCTTCCTCGAGAAACAAGCTTACGTATTTCAAGTATTCTTTCAGACAATGATGCGCGAGCTCCTGCTTTTGGACAGAGTTCATTCTTATCTTTTTCTAACAGAGATGTAGCTGTTAAAACAGGTACTACCAATGATTATAAAGACGCATGGATTATTGGATACACTCCGAACGTAGCACTGGGAGCTTGGGCAGGAAATAATGACAATTCTCCTATGGAGAAAAGAGTTGCTGGTTTTATAGTAGCTCCTATGTGGAGAGCTTTTATGGATGAGATTCTCTCTTCTATTCCAGAAGAATCTTTTGTAGATCCTAGTCCAGAAAAACCTTATTCATTAAAGCCTGTTTTGCGTGGAGAATGGCGTGGATCGTCGAGTGTTCTTATTGATACAATTTCTGGCAAAAGAGCTACTGAATTCACTCCTCCAGAAACGACAACTGAAATACTGACTGGAGGTATTCACTCTATTCTTCATTCTGTAGATAAAAATAATCCAAGAGGGCCATACCCTAGTAACCCTGGAAGCGATCCTCAATATCGATATTGGGAATATGGAGTTTCAAGGTGGGTTAATTCTCAAGGAATCGTTGTGGATACGAACCCTTCTATCCCTTCTGGAACTGATGATGTTCACGGTCCTCAATACGCTCCTTCTGTTTCTTTAAACACATCAAAAACATTCTATAGATCAAATGAAACTGTAAATATTCAAGCAAGCGCAATAAGTAATCGCCCTATTCAATCAATGAAACTCTTTATTGGAAACCAACTTATTAAAGAAGTAAATAGTTCACAAG
>CAYVKU010000003.1:17704-17976 GCA_964452305.1 uncultured Candidatus Saccharibacteria bacterium
CTGGAAGTCAGGATGTTAAAGTAATTGCCACTGACATAATTTACAATTCTGGAGAAAAAAGCATTTCTATCGAAATCGAATATCAATAATATCCACTCCTCTTTCTTGTAATTGTTTTACTATATTTTCTTTTCTTAGATATATTTCGCTTTTTACTATAGGTTTTACAGAAAGAATGAGTATTTTTTCTTTTATTTCAAATTCTTTTTCTGTAATAGGTAATGCATTATCTTCAAAAAAATGTATTACAAATTGTATTTCCTCTTTCTTAT
>CAYVKU010000003.1:18015-22939 GCA_964452305.1 uncultured Candidatus Saccharibacteria bacterium
TTTAGATAATCTCCAATATTTCCCATTATCGATTCATTGGCATCACTATATACTGAAAAGTTTTATCAGAAACACCTTTAATCAAAAGAGGTTTCCCTACTCCTTGAAAAAAAAGAGTTACGCTATCTGAATCGACTGACTGAAAACAATCAGCAATATATCGGTAATTAAAATTAAGAGAAACATCTTCCCCTTTTAACACTGCTTCTATTTGTGTCATGTTCTCACCTATTTGCGAATTTTTAGTAGTTAGTTCAAATATTTTTTTACCTGGTGAAATAGAAAAAGATACTTGATTTAAAGAATCTGAAAATACATTTGCAATTTTTAAAGCCGAGACTAAATCATACTTCAATAACGTTACTTCCGTTTTTGGATCTTTAGGAATAATGTTTTTATAATCAGGAAAAGAAGAATCAATCACTCTCGATACAAGATAAAGAGAATCTTTTTCAAAAGAAATTTGATTTCCTTCTATTCCTACATGTACTGACCCTCCTCCATATTCAAGTACTCTAATTATTTCAGCAATATTTTTAAATGGAATAAGAATACCAGGAAGATCTTTTGTTTTTTTTGCTGGAATTCTTTTTTCAGCGAGTCTAAAAGAATCTGTTGCTACAAAAACCATTGAGTCGTCTTCAATATAAATATATACAGAAGAAAGTTCTGGTTTAATACTCGAAGTTGCAGCACTAAATGAGACAGAACGTAATCCATCGATAAATTGCTCTGTATTCAACTCTATAGTCCTTGACGATGATATCCTCGGAATAATAGGAAACTCTTCACTAGAGAACGTTTTGACGGTTCCTGAGGCCATGCCAGAAACTAAATAGATATGTCCTTCTTTTAATTCGATTGTTACTTTATCGTCCGTTGTGTTTGAAAGAAATCCAAGAAGAATAGAACTAGGGATAGCAACTTTTCCTTGTTCAATGATTTTTGCAGGAACATCTAGTTCAATTCCTAAATCTAAGTTTGTGGATTTAATCGTAAGTTTAGATTGGCTTGTTTCAATAAGAATCGATGAAAGAATAGGAAGTGTAAGATTTTTTCCTGTTATTTTGTCTGCAACTTGTATTGCGTTAAGTAATTTATCTTTTACACATTCTATTTTCATATTCTTTATATATAAATACTTATTATTACTATTAAGGGTGTTGATATGTGGATGATGTTCTAAATAGGGCTATACAGAAAGGTTTTTTGAGAATTCTGTATGTGGATTTCTCTCGGGATATTATGGAGAATAAAGGATTACTTTTTCCGAGAGTTTCTAAAATGTCCACTTTATCCTTTTTTATCCATAGTTTCTTCATACGCTATCCTCAAGTTTTACACAAGCATTGAACGGAGTTGACCAATTTCTTGAGCAAGAGTTGGATCGTTTTTAATATCGTTTTTCACTTTCTCACAAGAATGAATTACTGTTGTGTGATCCCTACCTCCTAATTTTTGTCCTATAGATGGATAAGAAATATTAAAATCTTCTCGAAGTAGATACATCACTACTTGTCGAGGTTTAATAATTTCTTTCCTTCTTGTTTTTTCGTATATATTTTCTTCTTCTATTTGATAAAAATCAGCAACCATTTTCACAATTTCTTTCACAGAAATATTTTTTTTAGGTTTTGCACTCGTTTTTATAAGAGAACGCACTTCGTTTAATGAAAGTTCTCTTCCTTTTAGCTGAGACTGACATATGATGACGTTAAGTACCCCTTCTAAATCACGAATATTTCCATTTATTGAGCTCGCAAGGTAATCAATGATTTCTCTTTGAAATGTAATATTGCTCAATTGAGCTTTTGAAGAAAGAATAGCCGCTCTTGATTCATGGTCAGGAGCTGGAATATCAACAGTCATCCCTGCACCAAATCGAGATTTCAATCGATCTTCAATGGAAGGAATAAGATTTGGGTGCTTATCTGAAGAGAAGATAATTTGTTTATTGTTATCGTAGAGAGAGTTGAAAAGATGGAAAAGTTCTTCCTGACTCTTCTCTTTTTCAGAAAGAAACTGGATATCGTCCATAATGAGGACATCATATTTTCTGTATTTTTCTTTAAATTGGTTGATTTTTCCGTTTTGTATAGATGAAACATATTCAGACGCAAATCTCTCTGATGTTATATAAATAACTTTTTTCTCCTTATTAACAGTTTTTATGTAGTTTCCAATTGATTGAATAAGATGAGTTTTTCCGTGTCCGGTATTTCCATAAATAAATAAAGGATTATAGAGAATGCCAGGATTTTTAATAACAGCTTGAGCTGCTGCATGAGCTAATTCATTAAAAGGGCCAATAATAAAAGAGTCGAATGTATATCGAGGATTTAAATTATCATCTTTATTAATAAGATTTTCTGAGAGAGGAAGCTCTCTTACTTGAGAAAAAATAGCTTCTTGATTTCTTGGTTCTATTCGAGGTCTTCCATCATCTTTGGATACGATATATTCAATAGAGTGTACATGAGGAGCTACCGTACGTATGTGTTTCAGAATAGAATTATGGTACTTATTGAGTAGCCATTCTTTTACAAAAGCGTTTGGAACAGAAAGAAATACAGACCCTTCGTCATGCTTGACGATAAATGTGTCTTTAAACCATGTTTGAAAACTTGCTTTCGAAACAGAAAGCTCCATTTCTACTAATACACTCTCCCATAATTGTTTAGTATCTACGGCTTCCATAATTTGATACATGTAAGTATATACTCTCCACACCATACGAACACTTGCGCTTCCCTATTCAATATGTTGATACACTGTGAATAATCTGTGAAAAACTTTTTTGACTACTTTTTCATAAAGAAAGGAAGTATTGAAAATTAAAAAAGTTCTGATATAGTGAAAAAACTATGTCACAAACATATCAACCAAGAAAAAGAAAGAGAGCGCGATCACACGGCTTTCTTAAAAGAAAAGCCTCTCCTGGAGGTAAAAAGACGGTTTTGCGCAGAAGAAGAAAAGGTAGAGCAAAGCTCACTGTATAGCCATGTTATCTAAAGGGCGAAGGATAAAAACAGAGTTTTTTAGCCGTTCTGTCCCCTTTTGGTCGGTACACGGTCACTCTTTGAGTGCCCGTGTTTCGTTTTCAGAGGAGAAACAAGCGGCAAAAGTAGCGGTTATTGTCTCTAAAAAGGTTGCAAAAAGTGCTGTAGAGAGAAACAGAATAAGAAGAAGGATTTATGGTGCAGTAAAAAATCCTTTATTACATATGCAAAAAGGGGTATATATTCTTTTGTACCCAAAAAAAGAAACACTACTTCTTCCTTATAAAAACCTTGAAAGTGATGTGCGTGACATTCTAGATCAAATTCAAAACAAAGCGTTGAAAAAACAACTTCGCTAGCGTAGTATGGGCGATATGTTTCAAACATTTTTCTACCAACCCCTCTATAACGGTCTTATTTTTCTTATGGATCTTTTACCTTGGTTTGATGCTGGGGTAATCGTTATTCTCTTTACTATCATTGTAAAGATTATCCTATTCCCTTTGTCGAAGAAGGCGTCAATTGCTCAAATTGAAATGAGAGAAATAGAGCCAGAAATGAACGCCCTTCGAAAAGAATATAAAGACAATAAGGAAGAATTAGCTCGGAAAACAATGGAGTTGTATCGTACCAAAGGCATAAACCCTTTTTCTGGTATTTTTGTTATTTTAATTCAACTACCCATTATTTTTGCTCTTTATTTCGTGTTTCTTCGCTCAGGACTACCTATCTTAAATGTAGAGCTTCTTTATTCGTTTATTCCAAGACCTGAAGTTATTGATATGAATTTTCTGGGCCTTATTGATATCACTGCAAAAAGTTCGATCCTCGCACTTCTTGCTGGTGTTTCAAGTTTTATTCAGATGAGATTTACCGCTCCTCCAATACAAAAGAAGAAAGACGGACCTAGTGAATTTAAAGACGAACTTGCAAGGAATATGAGTATTCAGATGAGGTATGTATTCCCTGTAATGGTGTTTTTCATTTCCTTCACAATTTCAGGGGTTGTTGCACTGTATTGGACAACAAGCAATATATTTACAATCCTACAGGAGTTGTTGTTGAAGAAGGCGCGACTGCAGGCGAAGACGTTGCCTCTCTAGTATCTATTCCCCACAAGATTCCGTCTTTCTTGTTTCGGATAAGGATAAAAGCGCCATCTCTACTCGTTTCAAGAACTTCTCCATCAATTGAATTTTGAGTCACTGATCCAAATTCAGATATTTCTTTCGTCTCCCCTGTTGTGATGTTGTATTTCCATAATGAATCTGTAGAGCGGTTTTCACCTCGATACCAGAAATCAGGAGTATTTTTAGGAAGTGGGGCATTTGGAATAAGACAAGCAATTGAAGTGTTTGATATCCATGTACATTTTTCTGCAAATGTATTCAATGGAACATTTTGACTTGCCCCCGTTCCTAATGAACGAATAGAGAGCGTTGTGTATCCATTTTGAGTGCTTGAAAATAGAAGTGTCTTTGCATCAGGACTCATTTTTGTGAGAAGTCCTGGAGCGTTTAGTGTATAAGTAAGGTTTCCTGTTGATGGGTTTAGGATAAAGAAAGAACCAGGAATATCAGCACTTGCTTTTGTAGTGAGCCCAATAGCGTTTGCTTCTGGCCATTCAACTACGAAATCATTAATAGGATACGAAAGTACTGTTTTTTGCGCAGGGTTTGTTTCACTTCCTATTGTCCCTTCTATACCTCCGTTGTATGTGAGAACACCCAAGAACACACTCGTTCTTTCTGGAGAATAAGATGCAATAAGAGCATTTCCTACAAGTTCGGTAGTTTTTACGTCACGGAATTGATCAGTGGGAGAGCTTGAAGCAAATTGTCCTAATATTGTACGAATAATTCCGTCCCCGCTGCTTCGCATAAGGAAACTCTCCCCATTTCTTCCCCACAGCACCTCTTCTGTTT
>CAYVKU010000003.1:22960-29616 GCA_964452305.1 uncultured Candidatus Saccharibacteria bacterium
AATTGTGGTGTTTGAAATTCTATCTCGAGATCCTTGAGTAAGATTTACTTCATAGATATGCCCCGTTGCTTTTTCAAGAAAACGAACAATGGTGCTTGTTCCTCGATTAAATACAGTAGCTCCACTTACGGGTGTGTCGCTAAGTCTTTTTATTTTTCCTTCCGTTACGGTGTTGCCATTTTCAAATGATGGATCACGGATAAGATCAGGGTTGCCGTCTCCTGGATTAAGAGAAATAGTTTCAGTCGAAGGGTTTCCAAAAGGAAATAAGCTTTGTATGAAACTCTCCCCGCCATCCTTATTTCGAGTAAATGAAATAACAATAATACCGAGTATTACAACAAGAGTAATTCCTATGAGAAGAATGGTTTTATTTTTTGTCATTGGTTGTATACAGAGAAATGATTTCCTGAAATCTGTCCCGCACCAGATCCTCGCGTAAGAAGTTGTACCCCGCTTCCTCCAGTTCCAGGTTGGTATGCAGGAATTCCAGCAGCTCTCAGGCGGTTAAATTCAGCTTGGTCTGATGTTTCGTATACAACTCGAAGTCCCAGACCTCGAGCTTGATTATAAAAACCCAATACATTGGCCGTTGTTGGATTAGTTACATCAGCATCAACGCAGGTTCCTTCTCTGTGACAATTAGCTACATGAATTCGTGTTGGAGGATAAGCCTCGGTAATTGTCCAAGGAAGTACCGGAGGTGTACCTTCGTTAAGTCCAGCAAGTCCTAAAAGACGCGTTGCGAATCCTCGATCGAGCTGATTTGTAGCTGCGGTAAGAGGTAATCTTCTGAATGTGTCGTCTGTTGCGGATGACCCAATAGTTACACAGTTCGGACAATTGCATGTTCCTCCAGGACATGTTGTGGGTGCGTTGCATATTTTTGTCGAGCAAGTTGCATCTAAATCACAAATTTGATTTGCACTGCATGCATTTGGTTGCGCGCATAAGTTATTCGCTCCACAGCGTTGGGCTAATGTTCCCGCGTTCGGATTTCCCGGAGTAGATGTGGCAGGTCTCTCACTTCCTACTGTTGGAGGGGTATATGAAGCGATGGTGAGATTCAAATTCAGAGCGCGGGGGTTAATGGTATTCAAAATAATGTACGAAGCGATAATAAGGAGTAATCCTGTGAGAGCGTTTAAAATTTTAGCCTTTCCAGCACTTTTTCCTTGTATTGCATCAGTTGAAAGATATAACACTCCACCGATCACGATTTGAACTACCGCAATTACTCCCGCAAACCCAATCAAAAGTGTGAATACGGTAGGAAGATATCGTTCAAAATCAATACACTCCCCGCTTCCGTCAGAGCAAGGTCCTGTTGTGCCCGGAAGAGGCGCAAGTGGTTCGTATGGAAGATTCATTTGTCCAAAGCTTATGTTTGGAATAATGAGGAATAAGGCAATAATAAGTAAAAGTTTTTTCATATTATTCATCAAATGTTATACCCATAGTTGCTTTTCCTGTCTGTAATGTTTTACCTGGAACCGTGAGTGAGAGGTCAATCCTTGATTGTCCCGCTTCTCCTGTTTCGTTTCTGAGTGTAAGAACGCCATTTGAGGATTCTTGGCTTACTTTTTTTCCATTGATACTCCACGCATAATCAGCTCGAGGGAACATTCTTCCTGGATCGAGATGCACATAGAGGGGTTCAGCAATGATTGATATCTCTCTATCTTGTAGTGGATAGAGAGAGTTGTTTAGATTTTGTTCACGCAATACACCAAACAGTGGATGAAGTTCGTAAAGGCTAATAATAGGTTTTTGAGATTGAATAGTGATTGTTTTGGTTGCAGAGACTGTCCTGTCTCGGTCTGTCACGGTGACAGATACTTTTTCAGTATCGTAAATAAAGCCACCTGTTACATCCATGAAATATTTTCCAAGCCCTTGGCCGTTTGGAATGGGTCGATTGTTTACATTCCATGTGAAAATTAACTGTTCTTTAGGAATTTCAATTCCTTGTATGTTGTACAGTTTTGGAATTGCAACCAGAGTCACCTTCGATTGGTTAGTCATTAATGGTTTTAATTTTGAGAGAGGGGGTGTATATGTCCTTGCTTGCCAAATAAGATCTACTGATGCGGGAGAGAAGACATAATAGGTGCTAAACGCATCTCCTGCTGGAGGTGTGATGATTAGCTCTATAACACTCTGATCACCATAATTGCCAGTTATAAATGAAAATGTGTTTATCCCCAAACCTTCTTTCTCGGTTACGTTGTTTACCTTCCATACTATTTGAGCAGAGTAGATATCAAAAAAACCGCTTCGTACAGACATATTTACTACTTCTCTTGGGCCAGGATTTTTGGGGAGTACTGTTACATCAAGTTGCTGTATTAAACGATTTATTTCATTGTCGTATTGGGCATAAGCAAGAGAATGCATGCCAAAAAAAAGACAAAGAGAAAAAAATCCGATAACAAGTAATCTCATGTCCTATATTGTACCAAAGGAAAGGAGCAAGTTATGCACTCTCAGGTGTTTTTTTTGAAATAATTTCTTGTATTTTTGTACTTGCAATCATCCTCCCTACCGCAAGAGTCCATGTTGGAAGAACGTTTAATAATGGAATAAGTTCAATAATAAACCCTCCCATAAGCCAAGATGTGCGTTTTTTATTAAACGGAATTCCATGTAATTTAAACCAAAGCCAAAACATAAAACCCGCACATGGAGTAATAAGCGAATTAATAATTTGTCCAGCAATAGGAATAAAAGTGATGATGCCTTGTAAGACATCGATCAGTATCGCTGTCATCATCATAAGAAACTTTGTTGAATCGTTCATTGGTTATGCAGTGTCCCCGCCCTTTTCTATTTCTTGACGCGCCCTTTGAATTGCGAGTATTTGTGATGGATCAGAGGTAATAATCTGATCTTCGGTGTAAGAAGCAATAACTTTAATCGCCACATGCTTTAGTCCTGCAAAGAAGATTCCCTCTCCCACATCTGATTCAAGAAGAAGGTATTTTTCTTCGTCAGTAAGGTTGAATACCTGTTGAAGGCGATCAATTGCCGTTGGCGATTGCTTGAGAAGTACTTGAATTGAAGAGTTGGTGATAATAGGTGTTCCATAGGGAGATTTCAAAAAGTCATCAACGTCTTGAGTAATAGTTGCAAGACCCAAGAAATACTTTCTTCCACGTTTTGCAAGATTAAGAAGGAATGATGCGGTGTCTTCTGATTTCATCATCCACCACGCCTCGTCAATAACAAGGAGACGCTTTTTCAATTCTTTGCGGATAGCACTCCAAATATAATGAGTGACGATATACATAGCAATCGGTTTCAATTCGTCTTCCATGTCTCGAAGTGAAAAGACTACGAATTTTTTATTGATATCAATATTCGAAGGCCGATTGATAAACCCTGCCCAAGTACCTTTGGTATATTTTGTTACGCGTTGCGCCAAAGATTCTCCTCCTTCAAGTCCCGAAAGAACGAGTTCGAAGTCAGAAAGAAGAGGGGGTTCAATGTTTCTGAAATCAGAGTCCGCGGTAATGTCTTTTAGTGCATAGGTTTCTGTGATCGCTCGATCAATAAGAGCGTCTTCTTCCGCAGTAAGACCTCCAAGCATAAGGCGGAATAGTCCAACAAGATTTACAATGTTTGAACGAAGTACGCTCGCGGTTGATTCCCCTTCTCCTGGTATCGGTAAGTCAAAAGGGTTGATGTGGTGCTCGGAGTTAAGAGATATTTTAAAGTAACGCCCCCCTACCGCTTCTGCCATGTATTCATATTCTCTTTCTGGATCAATAACAATAACCTCCGTATCAAACATAAGAGTACGAAGAATTTCGAGCTTCGTTGCATATGATTTACCGGCACCGGATTTTGCAAATGTGATGGAGTTATAGTTTTCAAGCGAAAATCGATCAAAAAGGATTAGTGATGAGTTGTGGCGGTTAATTCCATAGAGAATTCCTTTATCTGACGTAAGGTCGAATGAAATAAAAGGAAATAAGCTTGAGAGAGGACTCGAGTTTAATTTAGAGTTTACTTGGAGAGCGTCTTCACCAAGTGGGAGAATGCTTCTGAATCCTTGTTCTTGTTGGAACAAAGCAGGTTTTACATACACAAGCTTAGATTCAAGAATTGATTTGATTTCCGATTCAATTTTATCAAGCTCGAGATCATTATCTGCGTAAATGGAGATATAAAGCCCCACATCAAAGAGTTTTTCTTGTGCTTGTTGTAGATTATCACGGAGATTTTCTAAATCTTGGTACGCAGTATCAAGAAGAGGGTCTCGAACAAGTCCCTTCGCTTCTCTTTCGTGAATCTGACTTTGTACCTCAGCAACTTTTTTTTGAAATTGCTTTAGTACGCGAGATGTTTCAACGGGGTGGATAAAAATTGATACATCAAAGATTCTGTCTAAGTTAATAATAGGAGCAAACCAACTTTCTCCCAAAAATCGTGGATATGAGATAACAAAAAAGGTACGAACAATTTTCTCGCCAAGATTAAGCTCCTTAGGACTTACCTTAAGGGCGCTTGGAGCAATGATGTCTTTTAGATTAAGACTATCCGCCTCGTATATTTCATGGGGAAGGATAGAAACTCCCTGAAGAGTTGTGTCTTCTGTATTCTTTTTTAAAAAATCAAAAAATCCCATATTTGTTATTGTATTTGCATAGGCTTTTCTGTTTCACCCGGATTAAATATCTTGTAGAACAATTCTGTTACTTCTTCAGTACCAAGACGTGCTACTCGAACGCCACAACGGATAAGGCCTTGCTCAACAACAGAAAGTCTTTGTTCGAGTTGAGTGCGATGTTCTTCAAAAGAGGCGTCAGTACTCCCCTCTTGTTTTCCTGCGTTTGGAATAAAGCGCGTTGCAAGATTAGATTTAGATGCAGATATGATTGCAGGATTGTAAGGAACAATAACAAAAAAGCTTTTTGTCATAATGTTTGTGTTCTCAGTGAATGTTCTTACGAATTCAATATATTCTTGAATTTGTATTTTCATAAGACTGTTTAGTTGGTTTTTCTTCTGATTTTCAAGGAGAGCAAGATAAGGCCTGATGTCTAAACGTCGAGATTCTGTGTGGATTTGAATTGAAAAGTCGAGAGAATTTACGAAATCTTGAAACTGAGAAAGAATAGCAATTCGTTCATCGTCAGATTTGAGAGCAAAGTTAATGGACGAAGCGAGGACGATTGCTCGCAAACTCCCGTCTTTCATTAAGATAATTCCATTTCGAATATCTTCAATAGGTACAAAATCTTGTGTAGCGTGTGCTGCAACTGCCATGAAAGTTATTATAACAGAGAGATTTCTTTTATTTGTTAATACTATTCAATATTTTTTTGGTTTTCTGCTTCTGTTCCTTGGGTGACATCAAGAGACCACGACATATCTTTTAACTTGCTTTGAGATAGGTGAGGAACAAACAGTTGTGGGGATGAGTTTTTTTGAGAAGATGCCGTTGCTTTTTTCTGCTCTTTTTTCCAAATATAAAGTCTTTGATTTGAAGCAAAGTGGATAATAGATTCTAGAAATATAACAAAAGGTCGATTATTTATTTTTACGAAAGCAAGTGAGAGCGAAAGGGCTGCAAATGGCGCAAAAATAATTGCCGCAATGATTTTATGTTCATTAAGAAGGGTAAATACCGCAAGCCCAACCCCTGCCCCACCAGCAAGGTAGAGGAATTGTTTCCAGGTAAGAGGTCCAAAAATTTTATCTTCAACCTCGATGAATTGTGGGACTTGAAATCTCATGTAAATAGCTTTTAGGTGCTAGGTTATAGCGGATACATTGAATTATATAGCGGATAGCGCTTAGGTGCTAGGTTTATAAGACGTCATGCGTGATATTTTGCTTACGAGGAAAGTTTTCGGATCATTGAATTAATCATTTTCCCAACTTCTTGGAGTAAATTTTCTATTTTTCTTATCCCTTCAGTATTTTTTGGTCCATAAATTTTCTTCATAAGGAGTAGTTGGGTTTCAAGTTCTGCACATGATCCAAGGGATATTCTTAAAAATTGCGAGTATTCTTTCTTTGTTCCCCTGCTTCTTCCTTCTGCAATATTTGATGGAATAGAAACCGCGCATCTCCTCATTTGTGAAATAAGTCCGAATTGTTCTTCTGTGGGAAGAGATTTGGTGATTTCGTATATTTTCTCAGTAAGTTCTATCGCTTTTTGCCAAACAATGAGATCCCTATGCGATGTGATTTTCATTGTTTTGTATGGTCTATAAGCTGGAAGCTGGCACTTAGAAGCTATTGAAGAGGTTCTCTATACGGATCTTGTCCCGAATAGCGCGCTTCAAGTACTGATCCCTGTCCTAGTTTTCGGAGCTCTGCCAATTTTTTCTCCACCGCTGATTTTTCTGGAAGATGTATTCCTTGAGGAGGTTTTTCTTCTTGAATAACAATAGTTTCACTTTGCGAGGTGGTTTGCGGAGCTGGTGGGTTTGCTACTGGTTTCGATTCCGTAGCCTCTCCTTTTGATAGCAGGTGCTCATTACCTTCATCGAGAAGTTTTTTTGATTCATTTCTTTTCACTCCAATATTTCCAGAACAAAGAGATTCGACAATGATCGAAATCTGATCCTGTGGAATGTGTATAACCAAAAGTTCTTTTTCTAGATCCTCTAAGGTTTGTAATTTTAGTTGCACATTATTTACGA
>CAYVKU010000003.1:29718-30365 GCA_964452305.1 uncultured Candidatus Saccharibacteria bacterium
GAATCAGCGTAACCCCTCTCCTCTTCTGTGAGAAGCTCATACGCTTTTTTCTTTTGTTCAAGGGTAAACTTCATTAACTTGAGAAATTATCTAATCCGTCTCTGTCCTCTAGCCAAGCCACTGTATTAAGGATGCTTTGTTCATCATCAGTATACGGTGGATTTGGTTTTGCAATGAGAATAGATTGTTTTTTGTCCTTAAATGTATTTCTGATAAGATCGATTTCTTCCCCGCTTAATTCTGGGACAAGTTTTTTAAGAACTCCTTTTTTCAAAGTCGGAAGAACTTCTTCATGCAAGAGAGCCGGGCTGTTTCCTGTTGTGATTTTCATGAGACGAGTAATATCTTTTCCGGTTTTTGCTCTCCTTACGATATCTCGCACAAGTTGAGTGTTGCCATTTTTAAGTGCATCCACAATAGGTTGCTTCCTTGCTTCTTGTAGTGATTCTTTTTGTACCTGTGAAAATCGAGGGTTTTCCATAATCTTTTTAACCTGATCGTCACTAAGTTCTGTTGCAAAGGATGGTTGAGTAATAAGAGTACTGTCCATATGATCAAAGTCTTCTTTTGAAAGCGATTTAATTTCTTTTGAAACCGTAGAAATGTTATTTGCACTAATTGCATTAGAAATTTTTTGGAATCGAGCA
>CAYVKU010000003.1:30387-43208 GCA_964452305.1 uncultured Candidatus Saccharibacteria bacterium
ATCACCAATTTTGTCACTTTTCATTACGGTATCAAATTGTTGACCGCTCAGATTTTGAGCAACAGTATCTTTTTTAAGAGTCGATGTTCCTAGTGATTCAACTCGCGCCGCTTTCATTTTTACGAGCTCGCTTTGGACTCGAGTTTCATCTCCTTCTTGGATAGCGAGTTTTGATCGAGCAATATCAGAACTTTCTTTTCGTGCTTTATATGTGTCGCTACCTGGTTTTGCCATAAACTCTTTGTAGCGTTTTTGCATATCAACATAACTTCCTTTGCTTGGCGTTCCTGTTACTAATCCATAGCTTTCCAAAGAACCCATCCCTGTCGCCTTTCCTACAGTTCCCATTACTTTTGCGGGAGCTGAATTTCTGATATCAAAGGATGCTTTCGAAGCTCCTCTGCTTGCTCTCAATGCTAGACGAGCAGCCATGCTCGTATCTTCTTTTGCTTGAAGTTTTGTGTTATCAGCAAGTTTTTTACCAAGTGACCCAAGAGTTAGTCTGCTTGCTGTAGAAAGTGTTCCTGCTGCAGCGCCTGTACCAAATCCAAGCACTCCACCAACAAGTTTTTGAGTAGCCGTACCTCCTTGAGCTGCAACGCTTTTTGAAACAGTGAGCGTTCCAATAGCAAGAGCGATTACAATAAGAAAATTCATAACAAGACCAAAGGATGATAATTCTGCGTTAAATATTCCAGAAAAAGCTCCCAGTGTTGCCGTTGTTCCGCCTGTTCCAATGCTGGCACTAAATCCGGGAGAGTTAATAATCGTAATAACTGCCCAGGTCATAATCATAAAAACAGGAGCAAACATAAGTTGGCTTGTAAGAGTACTCCACCATTTGTTTATGTTTTTTGTTAATTCACCGCTAGAAAATACTGATCCGAGTACTGCAATAGGAGAAAGGATGAGGAGAAAAATAAAATTTACATATCGAATAAGAAACATTGCTGCAGTTGCAAAGAAGGTAAATGCGGTGATAAGGAAAAAAATTGATGATCCAATCGACATCACAATCATTTTTGGAAAATCGTATCCTCTGAGAATTTCCGATGCCGCACCAGGACTCCAGAAGCTACTCAATCCAAGAGGTTGGAGATAGTAATTAGATAATCCAACAGCGGTGTCTCCGTTTGGGACCATTTGTTGATAAAACGTCAGGGCCACAATGTTCGATGCGTCGATAAGTAACTTTGTGAAGAAAAGACTAAAATTAATAAGAACCGCTGCGATGATGATTGAGCGTACTACTCTTTGCCAATCTTTTTCTCGCTCAAGAATGGTATTAATTGCTGCGTAAAGGAGAATAAAGATGAAACTTATGTTTGCAAGGTCGCGAATAGTTCTCCATGCAATATTGATACCGGTGATAGCATCGATATTTTCTCGCATATCAACAACGGTATATTTCAATATAAAGTTAAGAAACGATCCTCCCGCCCAAAGAATCCAACTACTCAATGTAACAGGGAGAGTGTATATGATGGTTCCTAGTAGGTTACACATAACCGAACCAAAAACAGGAATATCACATACAGCAGATCCTCCATTTGCTTGAGCAAATACTGATACAGGAGAAAATACACTCAAAAAGATCGTGAGTATAAGAAGAGGTATTGCGATGTAAGTGAAATAGCGTCTCATGTTTAGTACTTAACCACATCAACTGAACCGCAAGAAGCTTCCAATTTTCTTATTGTCAGATCATTGTCGTGAACAATAATACGAACTACTTTTGTTCCAGCATTGTCATCATTAGCTCGCGGAAATGGTAGCCAAGTGAGAACAAATTGTATCGCAGTAGAGTCTGTTGCTGGTACGGGAGGGGTGACAAATTTATCCGAATCAGAAGTTCTTTGGAAGATTGGTAATAGTCCATGTGTATGAGGAGGGATTTCAACTCGATACACATATGAACCAGAGCCTCCTGTTATTTTTACGTTATACGTTACCAAAGAAGTAGGCGCAGGAGATCCTAAGTAATACCATGTTTTATCTGGGGTACATTCTACTTTTAATGGAGGTCGTTCTATCTCAACTTCAGGACTGCATTGTATTGTTTGCGTTGCGGTTTGAGGGGTTCCGTTTACCATGCGTGTATCAGTCACTTGTACCTGAGCTTTTTTCTTCCCAATAGTTTGGTAAATAATACTTGCAGTTTGTCCTGATCCGCTCAATCCCTCATCCCCTGACCATACATAGGTGGGGTTATTTCCACCGACAGATCGCACTGTCCATGTAACCGTGGTGCTTGCTGATAAGTATGCATTTTGAACATTTGGATAACACTGAGGACCTGCTCCACCTGCAGGATTTCCTCCATATCCTCCGCCTGACCAATTGTATGTAGGACCTGTGTTAATAAGTCCACCCCCTCCAGAACTGAATACTTTTCCTACAAGTTGACCGACCATAGCACTTACAATCTCATCAAATTCATCAGCAAGTTCAAGTTGGGCAATTTCACTTCCAAGCATGTCCTGAAGCTGTCCTTCGATAACGGTTCCAGGAGTTCGTGTGTTTTTCACCTTACACTTACCATCCGGCCCTTCTTCAACACACTCTTCGAATGACAGAAATCCATCTCCCCAAGCCACTTTTTCCGCCTCTGTTTCTCGAGCTGATTGAACTCTGTATGCGAGCTCACCTTCAAGTTGAAGGAATGATCCGACCGGATTATTTGATTGGTTTTGTGTCACTTCAAACCATGTTTGCCACCCTCCTGCAGAAAAATCTCCTGCGAAGAAATTTTCTACGTTCTGTAGTGCTCCAGTAAGTGTACAAGTGGTTCTTGAGGGGTCAGTCGATCGTACGGTTTGAAGTCTTAGACGAAGACTTGATATGAGTTGAGCTCGAAATGGACTACACACCACTCCTGCTCCAATACTTTCAATAAATTGACCCCCTACTTCATTTCCAACATTAAGAAGAAAACCTTCAAAATCAACCGCAAATGCAGGCCCCCGTCCCCCGTCAGGACCTCGGAAGCCGTTATTAATATAATCAACAACAGCATCAGACATTTTTTCGAGAAGTTTTTTTACGACAGCAATCATGAAGCTGTCAAATGAAATACCAGGAACGGTAATTCCAAATACGGTAATACCGACCTCCTTGCTTCTTACGGCGTTATCAGAAGTTGGCACTGGAGGTAGGGTTTCTGTTGGAGATCCTAGGAAAGGAAATGCATGTGCAATAGGAGAAAATAGAGAAAATATGAGTGATCCAAGGAACACTCCAGCGATATATTGTTTTTTTATGCGGTAGAGGGAGAGCATTATTGCATGTTCCAGATTACTCCTGGTTCATTACTAGTAAAAAGTATACCACTTTGAGAGAAATATCGGCGTATGTTTTCTACAGCAGCATATTCCGTTTGCTCTGCTTCGGTGTGCAT
The DNA here is from genome assembly GCA_964452305.1 of uncultured Candidatus Saccharibacteria bacterium. Taxonomy (GTDB): domain Bacteria; phylum Patescibacteriota; class Minisyncoccia; order Phycocordibacterales; family Zambryskibacteraceae; genus CAYVKU01. The sequence goes on from CAYVKU010000003.1 coordinate 33,785, forward strand.
TTGAATGCCTACAATTGCTTTCATTGGATCTTTATCTAATGTACTTACTGAACGAAGTCCGATTCCGCTTTTTAAGTAACTTTGTACAAGTTGTTCGTGATATGAAGCTAAGAGTCTTGGGACTTCGAGTTCTGCCATTTCGTTTGCCATATCTCTATAGAGTTCGCTTGCGCGGAGAAAATTGTTTCCCCCATTATTGAAATCCCCCGCTTGAATAGGGTTACTTGTATAGGACGCTTGATAGCGTGCTCGTATTTCGGCAAGAGAGTTTCCGTATATTCGTACTCTTGCTGTATCTGAATCGTTAAAAAGATTCTGCGGTTCTATGGTGTAGTTAGCTGTACTCTCGGTATTTAGTACTTTCTCTGTTATTCTTTCGCTTAAATTTTGAATCGTTTGGTTTGTTAATTTACCACTTTGCTTAAGGGCTATGTATTCATTAAAAAAATCAACCCCGAATGCTTCCGTGAGTGTGGTACTTGCATTTAAATTTGTGTAGGAGACAGTCGGTGATTCCTTTACGAGTGTTGCAACATATTCACCATCAGTCACTTCCCTCCCTTCGCTTTTTGGGTTTTTTGGATCTGTTCCCCACAGCAATTCTTCCCAATCTCGGAGCCCGTCTCCGTCAGTGTCTTTGTCGTCAAATTGTGGAAGCGAAGCATTGTCGACTACTTGTAGTGTATTTTTTAATGAAGATGAATCACTAGGAGTCCTCATAATGCTAAAAATAATAGCGAAAAGAATAATAGGACCAGCGATAAAAAAGAGTTTTTTGGTAGGAAGCGATTGAGGATTCATATGATTAGTATAGCAAGATTGCTTCCTGTGAATGAAGATTCGAAGCGCTTATTTGTGGACAGGTGCAGTATACTATTACGTATGAAATATCTTTTTCTTTTTTTAACTTTCCTCCTTTTGCCTTTTGGGGCATACGGACAAATTACCCGCTCGCTTTCTGTTGGAGATACTCATGAAGAGGTTCGTGCGCTCCAACAGTTGCTGAATAGTGATCCAAGAACCGCTGTTGCAAGTAGTGGGGTTGGATCAAAAGGACAAGAAACTTCTTATTTCGGCAATCTAACTAAGCAGGCTGTGATGCGTTTTCAAGCTTTATATGCAAACGAAGTCCTCTCTCCTGCCGGGATCTCTACTCCAACAGGGTTTGTGGGGATATTTACTCAAAAAAAATTGAATACCTTGTTTAATGCAAATGCAGTTTCAACTACAAGTAACAATTCTGTGAATACAAATCCAAATTCTCTGTCTCAAATTCCTGTTGTTCTCCCAAAAGAAGAATCTTCATCTTCGATGTCGCTTCTTTTTGCGGTAAAGCCTAAAGTGTATGCGCTTTCCCTGTATGTTGCTAAACCAGGAGAGTTTATTGAAATCTACGGCACGGGATTTGAGTCAAAAAACACTATTTCATTTTCTGGAAAAGAAGTAGAAGGAGTTTCAAAAGACGGTGCAGTTATTCGTGTTATGGTTCCTAATGATCTTCCGTTGGGAAGTTATAATGTTTCCGTTATAAATTCTAAGGGCACTTCTTACCAAGTGTCACATGGTGACTATTTTGTGGTTTCAAACGAAACGAAAAGACGTCCGGAAGTTATTTCTATTTCTCCTCAGACAGTAAAACTTTCAGATACTCAAAAACAGATTATTGTTGTATTTAAATCGGAAGGAAATAATACAACACTCGGAACGTCAATTGGTGAGTCTTCATCTCTTACAAAAAAAGGCGATACATTCACATTTACTTTAGAGAGTCTTTCGGGATTTGCGAACTTAAAATCATCTCTTGATAAAAATGAAACAGTAACGTTTCCTCTTGCGGTATATGTGAAAGATGAATACGGATTCTCTCCAAATCCTGTTATGCTGTATATACAAAAATAATGAAAAGATTTTCTGCTTTACTACTTTGTTCCGTTTTCTTGTTTCCGGTAATTGCTCGAGCTCAAATCGGAGATCTTCCTTTCGGCGGTTTGGTGGTTGCGGCTGTTCCTTGTTCGTGCACAGTGGGAATTGCAATATTTTTTGCGCCAATGTATCCGAACCCCCCTTTCCCTTATGCGGGGTCATTGCATTTTATTCCGGGAATTTCGTTTCTCCATCCTTTTTATAAGATTGGAGTACCAACTACGTGGCATTTGGGCAAATATGTTCCAGGTGTTGGGTCGTGTTGGAGTGGAATTCCTCCAGCGTGTGTTCCGGTTCCAACTGTAGGAATTATTACTCGTGTCGGTACGAGTGAGCCAGGATTCGGTCTTTAAAGATATACGCTAACCATTTTTCTTTTGGGATATTTTCCGGTCTTTCTTTGAGATCGATTCCTGCTGACTCTAATCTATCTTTTGAAATATCAGAAAGCGTATTTCCAATTATTTTTCTTTTTTGACTAAACGCTTTTTTAATTAAAGAGAAAAACAGCTCTTTCTCTTCTTTGTTTACAAATGGATTGTGAATGTCTGATAATGCAATAATTGCCGAATCAACTTTCGGTACAGGAGAGAATTCTTTTTTATTGACCTTTTCAATAATTCGAGGAGTGGCAAATACTTTTACTGACAAAGAAAGAATACTTTCCTTGCCATCTCTTGCGACAATTCTTTTTGCTACTTCATGCTGAATCATGAGCACCACTCTCTTTGGCTGGCGATTAAGTTCAAGAAAGTAAGAAATGATTGCACCGGTGATGTAATACGGGATATTTGCAATCACTTTGTAGTCTTTTTCAACATACGAACTTATATCAGCCTCAAGGATATCAGCGTGAATGAGGGTGAGAGTTCCTTGTTCAATGTGCGCTTTAAATAGTTCTTCAAGGTGTGGGATGAGTCTGTGGTCTTTCTCTATAGCAATAACCCGCGCTCCTTCTTCCAAAAGCATATTTGTGAGAGATCCTTTTCCTGGACCTATCTCAATGACGGTTTCTCCAGCAGATAATTCTCCAGCACGAACCATCTCTCTTAAGATACGTTTATTTTTGAGAAAATTTTGTCCAAGGGACTTCTTTGCTCGAATGGCTTTTACTATTCATCAGAAGTCTATTTTTATAATAGGTTGACGAAGAAGTCCAAAGGTCCCCTCTTCGCGTACCACTGAATCTTCTGGAACATCAAAAATAAATTCAGAAGGAAGATTTACTTGTCTATTTCCAAAAATCATTCGTGTTTGTGCATAAGTTAAGAATAATTTTTTTCGTGCACGGGTAACCGCAACATAAAAAAGCCTCCTCTCTTCCTCATCATCTTCGTTTTTGATTCTTTGTCCAACTTCTCTTCGTTGCGGAAATAATCCATCTTCAAGTCCTGTAATAAATACAAAATCAAACTCGAGTCCTTTTGACGCGTGTATAGTCATGAGACGTACTCCGTGAGGGCCTGTTTCCATATCATCTTGGTCGCTATGAAGACTTGCTTGAGTAAGAAATGCCTCAATCCCCGCGATTCCTGGGGTGGTGTCGTAGCGCGCGGCAATAGATACAAGTTCTTTTACGTTTTCAAGACGTTCTGCATCCTCACCTTTTCCATGAGAAAGATCATCTTCAATACCGCTTTCTTTGAGAATAAGACGAATTGTTTGAGAAGGAGGAAGTATCATTGCGCCCTCTTTAATCTTATTAAGTGTTTTGCAAAATGCATCATAAGACTCTCTAGTTTTTCTTGGTAACGAGGCAATATCTCCTGATGCAATTTTGAGTAATCCTACTTTTCCAATACCTCGTGACGGAGAAGAGATTGCTCTTTTTACATCAACAAAGGCGTTAGGTTCAAGAGCTGCTTTGAGATACGACAACACATCTTTCACTTCTTTTCGTTCAAAGTATTTTGTACCAAGAAGCTGGTACTCTACTCCATAGCTTACCAACGCTTCTTCAAGGGCTCGCGATTGGAAATTCGCTCGGTAGAGCACGGCAATTTCTTCCGGTTCTATCCCATTTGCAACAAGTCCTTCGATTTTTGTTGCAATAAATTCGGCTTCGCTAATTTCATCGTATCCTTCGTATGTTGAAATAGGTTCCCCGGTTTCATTTTTGGTAAATAAATTTTTCTCTACACGAAATTCATTTTTTGCAATAACTGCATTTGCGGCATTCAAAATAATTTGTGTTGATCGGTAGTTTTCTTCAAGCAGAATTACTTCTGCTCCTGGATAATCTCTTTCAAAATCAAGAATGTTTCGTAATTTTGCCCCTCTCCAGCTGTAGATGTTTTGATCAATATCACCAACAACACAAATATTCATATTTTCTCCTGCGAGATATTTTGCGATTTTGTATTGGATAACATTTGTATCTTGATACTCATCCACATGTACGTATTTCCATTGTGATGTGTAGTGTTTTCGAATATCTTCTTGTGATAATAAATGAGCGCATTCAACTAAAAGATCATCAAAGTCGAGAGATTTCTGTTTGCGCACTTCCCTGTCGTACGTTTCCCAGATAGTAGAGACGATTTGTCCAAAGTAATCATGAGATACTGCATCTCTATATTCTGTCTGACTTACTCCATTTCCCTTTTCTTTCGAAATAACAGAGAGTATTTTTCCCGCATCATATTGCTTAGGGTCATATCCTTTTTGTTTCAGAATATCTTTGATCAGGGATTTAGAATCCGATCGATCAAAGATGGTGAAGTGTCTAGGGAGACCAAGTGCGTGAGCGTTTTCCTTAATGATATGTACTCCAAGAGAGTGAAATGTGCTCACAAACGGATTCTCTCTATTTCCTGGAACAATTCCTAGATCACTTTTTCCTAATGCATGAGAAACCCTCTCTTTCATTTCAGAGGCAGCTTTATTGGTAAAGGTTACAGCAAGAATTTCTGATGGATGAACTCCTTTTTTGACGATTTGAACGATTCGTTCAACGAGAGTTTTTGTTTTTCCCGCTCCAGCTCCCGCGAGAATAAGAAGTGGTCCTTCGGTATGGAGAGATGCTTTTTGTTGAGCGGGATTTAGGTTCGACATGGGCATAACTATAGCATTCTTTGAAATTCGAAATAGAGAATAAGAAGTAAAAATGACAGATAGATTTTTACTCGCGATTTCAAACCTCGTGGTCTGTAGAAACTAGCGCTTAGCTTCTATTTTTACCTATCCCCACGACCTTATTTTCTTGGTTGACCGCCTGGTTTTGGGGCGTATAATGATCATATCTCAAATACATACTGAATAGTCAATATGGCTCAACAGAGCCATATTTTGATGGAAACGACAGAATTATCACTATTTGAAGGCTTATTTTATTTCAATCCAAACATTCACTATCTCGTGCTCTCCGTAGCATAAGAAAGACGTTTCAATCCAAGGTGTCGCGTGCTTTCTGGCTCGATTTCTCTGCCATAGCACTCGCCTTCATTATGCCTTTTTCTGCAAGTGCAGGGATCTTATCGTTTGTAGCAGATTTTTTTCAATCTGCTCGAGCGGAAGAAGAGGTTTCAAAGTACAATTCTCAAAATATCCCTATTCTCCAAGCGGCTCGTAATACTGATCCGAATCCTATTGTAGGAGGAGGTGACATTGTGATTATGAATGATTCGGCTCTTATGCCAGAAGACGGTCCGCTTGGAGGTCTTGCTGAAAATAAGAAAGAAATCCGAACTTCAGATCAAATTAGTCTCTATGTTGTGCGAGAGGGAGATACCCTTTCGTCAATTGCTCAAACATTTGGAGTGTCTATCAATACGATTCGTTGGAATAATGACATAAAGGGGTCGGTTATTGCTCCAGGAAAAACTCTCGTTATTCTTCCTGTTTCTGGTGTTCGTCATACCGTAAAATCGGGAGATACGATTAGTACAATTACGAAAAAATATAAAGGAGATATTGATGAGGTATTGAGTTATAACAACATTTCCCTTGATACAAAACTTGCTCTCGGTGATGTGGTGATTATTCCAGATGGCGAAATCACCAATGCTCCAACAAGTTCAGCAAATAGAACTCAAGCAGTTTCCCCTACGAGAGCTGCCGATGGATATTTTATTCGCCCAACATCCGGTATTCGTACTCAAGGAATTCATGGATATAATGCCGTGGATATTGCTCCGCGCGCAGGTACTCCAGTTGTCGCTTCAGCGGCAGGAACAGTTATTGTGAGTCGAAGCTCTGGTTGGAATGGAGGATATGGTACTTATATTGTAATTCAACATGATAATGGTACCCAAACACTCTATGCTCACAATAGTAAAAACGAAGTGTCTCAAGGAGATACGGTAGAACAAGGACAAGTGATTGGATATGTTGGATCTACAGGAAGAGCGACGGGTCCCCATCTTCACTTTGAAATTCGAGGGGCGAAGAATCCATTTTAACAAAATCACACCACTTCAAGTGGTGTGATTTTGGAAGAGTGAATTAAGAATATCGAATTTTGAGTAGATTTCCCATTCTTTGTTTTATATTCGGTATTCTGTATCTCACTGTTGTTCTCTTGGTCTATATTGCAATGCTTCTAGTATGTGGGCAGTTTCTATTTTTTCTGATTGCTCAAGGTCAGCAATGGTCCGCGCTATTTTGAGTACTTTGTGATACACACGCGGAGATAGTCCGAGCTTTTCTGCGGAATTATTCATTGTTTGTTTTGCACTTTCTGTCACTTTTAGAAGTAGCGCGATGTCTTTTGCGCTCATCTCTGCATTTGTTTTCTTTTGTATATGGGAAAGTCGTTTTTTCTGTATCTCTCTTGCACGTATCACTCGTTTTCTCATCATTTCAGAAGTTTCTCCGTGGATATTTTCCTCACTCAATGCATTGTGAGGAATTCTTTCGACTGTAAGCCATATATCAATACGCTCAACTAAAGGACCTGATAGTTTTTTCTTGTATTTTTGTATCTCGTGGGGCCCACAGGTACAAGGTTTTCCTTTGAAACCAAAATTACCACAAGGGCAGGGATTCATGGCGGCGATGAGTAAAAATTGGGCGGGAAAAGTTGCGCTTCCTTTTGCGCGGGCGATTGCAACAATTCTATCCTCAAGAGGTTGGCGGAGAGATTCAACCACTCTTCTATCAAATTCAGGAAATTCATCAAGAAAAAGTACTCCTTTGTGCGCAAGGGTAACTTCTCCTGGACGAGGATGTGCACCGCCTCCAATTATTGCAACATATGATGATGTATGGTGAGGAGATCGAAACGGCGGATGTGAAATAATGTGTTCTTTGAGTATTCCTGCAATTGAATGAATACTGGTCACTTCAAGCGCATCTTCAAAATCAAGAGGAGGAAGAATTCCTGAGAATGCTTTTGCAAGCATCGATTTCCCCGTTCCTGGAGGTCCATAAAGAGCAACATTATGTCCTCCTGAAGCGGCGATTTCGAGTCCTCTTTTTGCGTGTTCTTGTCCGTGCACGTCTTGCATATCGTGATGCGCGGTGTGGTGTGTGTTAATGAAACTTTCTTCAAAAGAAGTAACTGCTTCAATAGGTGCACTTCCTTCAAGATGGTGAATAACGTCTTGAAGCGAACTGGCTCCAAATATTTCTATATCCCCTACGAGGCTTGCTTCTTTTGCATTATCTTTTGGTACAAAAACAGTTTTATATTTTTCTGTTTTCGCCATATGCACTATAGGTAATGTCCCTTTTATCGGGCGAAGAGATCCATCAAGTGACAATTCTCCTAAAAATAAGGTTGACTCAATATCGGCTTTTACATCACCAGAAGCAACAAGGTATCCGATTGCCATACCGAGATCAAATATAGGACCTTCTTTTTTTATATCGGCAGGGGCAAGAGAAATAACCACCTTTTCATTTTTTGCTTTCGGTGATTTATATCCAGAGTTTTTTATTGCGGCGCTTATGCGATCGCGAGATTCTTCTACGGCTTTATCCGGAAGTCCCACAACAGAGAAAGAGTGGAGTCCTCGAGATATATCTACTTCAATGAGTACGGGATGTGCTTTGAGAAGGGACGTTTGTGCGCTGCTTACCTTCGCAAAGCTCATATGTTATGAAAGGCTACCCTCTTCTCCCATGTGGGCAATTGAAGTTCGGGCGGCTGGATTTGCTTCAAGCCTCTCTTTTTCTATCGGTAATCCTGATACTTCACAAAGTCCGTATGTACCATCTTCAATTTTTTGCAGTGCTCGAGTAACTTCGTTATAACGGATTTCAAGTTGTTTAAGAATCGCAGTATTTCCTTCGTATTCTTCAATAGTGTCCGCTACTTCATTTTCATCAGCAGGCATTGCATCAAGTCCTGTACCCGTCGCTTCCCAATCAGATGGATTTGAAGGATTTCTTCGTCCAATAGAACTCAGTTCTTTTTCAAGGAGAACCTTTTCTTCTTCGAGTTTTTGTTTGAAATGCAGTGTATCTTGTTCGTTCATAAGGAAATCATAACAAGTTACAAGAGCTTTGCAATCTTATCGAACAAGTCGTTCTGATATAACTTTGTTTATGATTTCACTTTGTGCTGTCTCGCTTGAGACAATAAGAAGAGTTTTTTCATCAATAAACGTGTAAAGGAATATCGTCTCCCCTCTCGTGTTTTTTAAAATACGAACATCTTTATTTTTGATTGTCTCGTCTTCAAAGAGTAAACCAGGAACATCGTCAAAATTTTGCACTGATACCGTGGTTGTTCCAAGTGTCTCAGGGTCTCTTTCTATGATCTGCAGTGTTCTTTTTGAAAATAATGCTCCAATATCTGCATTCATTGTATTTTCCCACTCAAGCATACCCGCATAAGCTCGATCAAATGATTCAAGGGAAAACAGCAAAAAAGTCTCATTTGCCGTACCTCGATAAAGACCGAGCATGACACTTTCTCCGAGGGCTCTTTGCAAGGAAAGAGGGGCTTTTGTTTGCAGTAGCGTAAGAAGTTCTTGAGGAGTGAAAGAAACAATACTTTCCCCTACCTTTTTTTGTATTGCAATATAGTGAATTGAATTCGGACTTAATGACACTGTTTCTCGAGCAGTTTTTACAAATTGAACAATGTCATCTTTGTTTGCAAGCGTTGCATCAAAATCGCTTTTTGAAGTAAATCCAATGAGTGTTTTTTCATTCGGTTTCACAACAGGGGCGTTTTCTGTTTCTTTATAGAAAATATAAAATCCCGTTATTGCCCCGAGTCCTACGACAATAAGAGCAATACTCGCAATCGCCATTCTAAAATTTGTTTTCCTTTCTTTTTCCGCTCTTGTCTCCGGCGCAACAGGTGCTTCTTTCTCCCTTTTTTCTTTCCTTTCTTTTTCTGCAAGGGCAACAGTGACAATAGAAGCGTTTTGTTTTTTTATCGCTTCTGCAACATCACCTTGAAACGTGCGGAGGTTTTTTATGAGCAGTTTTCCCTCCTCTCTCTTATCTGAAGGAGCGTTACTTATTTTGTTTTCTATAGATAATTGATCACTTGTTTCATCAGTGATTCTTCCAAAAGCAGATCCAAGGGGGTTTCCTTTTTTTTCTT
>CAYVKU010000004.1:0-802 GCA_964452305.1 uncultured Candidatus Saccharibacteria bacterium
TTCTTTGGGTCTGCCGGTTCCTATTCGATCGCATATGCGCACATTCATAAGATCCCATACCCTCTCCTTCCCTACGTTACTGATCATTCTTCGAACTGCAGAGTGGGTAATTTTTTCTGTATCAGAAAAGAACATGTGCCATCGGACAAGTATAGAAACAGATTCAATAATGTCCTTTTGGAATCGTAAGTCCTTTAAGATGCGTTTAGTTACTCTTTCCCCTACAACTTCGTGTCCGTAAAACGTCCATTCTTTTTTCTCATCCGACCACCTTCTTGTTTCTGGTTTGGAAATATCATGAAATAGAGCCGCCAAACGGATATGTAAAGGCCAATTTTTGTCTGCAGCATGCTGAAGTGATTTTAGTAAATGAGTCCACACATCATATGCGTGAGCTTGATTCTGTGTTACTCCAACGGTCATTTCTAATTCAGGTGCAATATAGGGTAAAAAACCCATCATTCTACATAATTCAAGTCCGGCCAGTGGCTGGTTTGACATAAGAATACGGGTGAATTCGTCACGAATTCTTTCTTTCGCAATACGAGAAAGAAGCTCTCTCGATTCTTCCATTGCGTGCTTTGTTTCTTGTTCGATAACAAAATGGAGCTCAGCAGAGAGTCTCACTCCTCTTATAATACGCAGTCCGTCTTCCTCGAAACGCTCTTTGGCATTTCCGACGGTTTTAATAATGCCTTTTTGAAGGTCTAATCTCCCAAAAAACGGGTCAACCACATCATTTTTTTCAATATCGAGTGCAATTGCATTTATTGTAAAATCCCGCCTCTTCAAATCTTCTTCA
>CAYVKU010000004.1:836-12363 GCA_964452305.1 uncultured Candidatus Saccharibacteria bacterium
ATCAGGCCTTCTAAAGTCAGAATAAGCGCTTTCGGTGCGATATGGAGTTACTTCTATAATTTTGAGTGTTTCATCTGAAACGTTCTCGTCTACGACCCCTACGGTACCATAGTCATTTTCGTAGAATGTTTTAGGAAAAATACGAATAACGTCCTCAGGTTTTGCGTTTGTCGTAACGTCCCAATCCTTTGGCTTATTACCAAGAAATAGATCACGGACACAACCGCCAACCAGGTATGCTTCAAATCCCTCGTCTTTTAGCTTTTTTGTTATTCGTGAAACCTCGTGCGGTATAACAAAGCTATCCATGGCTTTAATACTAGCACTATCGTGTATTCAAGTATAATTTGTGGCTTAAAATTTGAATATTTAAGGAAATTACGTATGATTGTACTTACGCACCCGTGGTGAAATGGATATCACAGCGGTCTTCGGAACCGTTATTGTGGGTTCGAGTCCTGCCGGGTGCACAAGCCAATGTTTCATTGGGTTGAGCCATTATGTATAATGGCTCTATGCGGGTATGGTTTAGTGGTAGAATGACTGCCTTCCAAGCAGTAGACGGGAGTTCGATTCTCCCTACCCGCACCAATAAAAGACTGGGAAATCCCAGTCTTTTATATTGGTTGACTCAAGGGAGATGAGAAAGATGGAACGGATGCCGAGCGAGCACGCGAGGCCGTGAGTCGGGGTTGCGAAATTCTTAAGCGACGGCGAAAGAATTATCTGTAACCGATTCTCCCTACCTGCACAACAAACAAAAACACCAGAAAACCTGGTGTTTTTGTTTGTCTGGATGGAGGAATCGAACAGGAAAGGGGTCGGGAAAACTCTCGTTTTCCCGTGGAGGAAGGTAGCGAAGCGTCGGAAAACCGTGGGTTTCCGAGGGGTGAGATATCTCCCTACTTCCCCTTCTTGTTTCATGAGAAACAAGCGTCTTTTCCTAGTACCTAGCGTCTATTCTAGTTTTGCCCGTTTCCTTTAAAAAAAGGCTTATATAAACAAACCCACTTCCCTTCTTTGTTTTGCCTATAATGGCTAAAAATATGAAGAATTTCACAATAAATTTGATTAAAATCAAAAAACTGTGGATAACCTTGGGGACATGTGTATTAAAGACAAGTCTTTTTATTGTCTCTAAGCTAAAAAATGGCTAATAATATAGCTTTTCGATATTTCTATGTTTCACATGAAACTATGTGTATAATGTTACATATGTAACATATGAAGTCTTTTTTAAGGAAAAGAGGTGATATTGGGGAGGTCATTGCGAAGAAATACTTAGAAAATAAGGGGTATTCTATTATCGAATTGAATTATTGGAGACCTTTTGGTGAAATCGACATTGTTGCACGTGAAAACTCACAGATCTGCTTTATTGAAGTAAAAACATTGTTTTCCTGTCATGATGATAGGGAATTGAGACCTGAAGAAAATTTCCATCAACACAAGCGAAAACGTATGTGGCTTACTATGCAAGATTATGTAAGAACTCACGCTATTGTCGATTATCGAGCAGATCTTCTTGTGGTTGTGGTAATAGGGAATCCTCCTCAGCAAACGAGGATACGACATGTCCGTGATATTGTCCTTTAATTTCGTGCGTATTTTATTCTCGTGTGCTAGTATGGTCTCCATTCGGGGCGTGGTGTAACGGCTAACATGCCTGTTTTGGGAACAGGTGACTCCGGGTTCGAATCCCGGCGCCCCGACAGTTATTAAATATAATAAATAGGCGAGAAAGCCGATATTCGGCTTTCGACGGGATTCGAAAAGGTTGAGTATGTCGCACGAAGCGAAGTGAGCACGATGCGAAACCCGTACTGTTCCTGTAAGGAAAGAATCCCGGCACCCCGACAAGATACATGAGAGTTTTCATTTCTTATCGATTTACAGGAGAAACAAAAGAAGATCTAGACGCACTGCTTTATCCTGTATGTGACGCTCTGCAAAAGAAGGGGATTGATGTTTACTGTAACTATTTTGATAAAGACCTTCCTTCTCGTTCCCAAGGTTTTAAACCACAAGATTATGTGTTCGATGCGTTTAATACTCTAAAAGATTGCGACGCATTACTTGTGCTTATGAAGGGTAATGAAAAAAGTGAAGGTATGATACTCGAAGTAGGGTACGCATTGTCTCGAGGTATTTCTGTTATTGTTGCTAAAAAACAAGGAGTAGAAGGAACATATTTGCCAGGCATGGCAAAAACTGCGCTCGATTGGAACACAATTGATGAGCTTGTGGAAAGTATTGAGCGGTATAATTTCTAATCCTTTCGATGCAAAAAAGAGAAATTACCAAATTTCAAAAAACTATTTGGGATTTTTACCACGCACATAAGCGTGCGATGCCGTGGAGAGGGGAGAAAGACCCTTACAAGGTTTTGGTATCAGAAGTCATGCTTCAGCAGACCCAAGTATCTCGAGTGTTAGAAAAATACCCAGAATTTATTACTTCTTTTCCTTCTGTGGAGAGCTTGGCAAAATCCTCATTTTCTGAAGTGCTTCGCGTGTGGCAAGGACTTGGATATAACAGAAGGGCAAAATTTCTTTATCAATGCGCGCAAGTTGTTGTAAAAAAACATAAAGGGATATTTCCTCGTGATTACGAAACCCTCCTTTCTTTGCCGGGTGTTGGAAAGGGAACAGCGGGATCATTTCTTTCATTTGCTTATAATATTCCCGTTGCGTTTATTGAGACGAATATTCGCAGGGTATATATTCATCACTTTTTTCAGGATACGGAGAAGATATCGGATACAGATATTTTACCTCTTGTGAATCAAACGCTCGATAGAACTAATCCTCGAGAATGGTATTACGCACTTATGGATTACGGAGCCCATTTGAAATCAATAGTATCGAATCCAAATGTAAAAAGTACTCATTACACAAAGCAGAGTATATTTAAAGGATCAAACAGGGAAGTGAGAGGTGCTATTCTTCGTTTTCTTTTGAATACAAGTCGAATACAAGAACATAATTTACAGAAGCATTTATCTTTTTCTCAATCCCGGATAGAGACTGCCCTTGAAACATTAGTAAAGGAAGGTATTGTGATACGAAAAGGGCTATATATTTATTTACCAAACCATGTCATTTAAAAAAGTTGTAGAAGATTTTGTGTGTGAGCATTGTCAAAAGCACGTAAAAGGAAATGGCTTTACGAATCATTGTCCTTTTTGCTTGTGGAGCAAACATGTAGATATTGATCCCGGTGATAGGGCACAGAAATGTGGCGGAATGATGGAGCCGTGGGAGGTGGATGCAACAAAGCCGGATTATCGTGTCGTCCATCGGTGTGTTGTCTGTGGATATACTCGTACGAGCCCGCTTCTTGCGAGTGATGATTTTGATGTTGCATTAGCTGTAGCAAGGCAATCTGCGAAGCGAAAGACAGAGAATAAAGAATAATGAAGAAAGAATAAGGAATGAAGGATGAGAATTTCATTCATTAATTCATAATTCTTTATTTATTGAGTTTCTGTTGTTTGCTCGGAGTTCCTCTATTTGTTAGGATAACGTTTCGTACGCGGCTATGGTTTAGTGGTAGAATGCGTCCTTGCCAAGGACGAGATGGGAGTTCGATTCTCCCTAGCCGCACAACAAATAAAAACGCCAGATTTTCTGGTGTTTTTATTTGAGAGGGACAAGAGTAAGCAAATGATTTTGCTTGCGTGGAGAATCGAAAAGCGGAGCCTTATTCTTCGCAAAGCGAAGAATAAGCGAGCTCGGGCAGGAGCCACTTATGAGCGAAGCGAATTAGTGAGCTGACGCCGATTCTCCCTAGCCGCACTAAATAGGTTGTAGGTACTAGCTTATAAATTTTAGAAACATTCAAGATTTTTGTAATACTGAGAAAAGAAGCTTAAGAAAACAAAAAACCGCCTGTTGGGGGCGGTTTTTTGTTGATGCTTCTTACTTGACGGCATCTTTGAGGGCTTTTGCCGCTCGAAACTTAGGAACGCGCATCGCCGGAACCGAAATGGTTTCGCCAGTGCGAGGATTTCGTGCTTGTCGTGCAGCACGTGTCTTTGTTGAAAAGATACCTAATCCAGCAACAGAGACCTCTCCACCTTTCTTCAAGGTAGAAACAATTGTCTCAATCATTGTCTCAACAGCTTGTTCAGCTTGGACTTTCGTACCTCCAATTTTTGCGTGAACAGCTTCTACTATTGCTACTTTGTTCATTGTGATGAATAGTACTGATAATATCTTTCGCACATGTCCTCATCTAGCGAAGCTCGCGTCTGAACAACTCACCCTCCGTTCAGTTTGCAGACTTCGATTTTGCTAGCACATAAGGCTAAGATAATTATATAGTAAGCCGTTTTTTACGCAACATCATTCCTGTGGTCTAATTTTTATCGATTAGCGCGCAAATTCAATAGCGCGTGATTCTCGTATAACGGTGATTTTGATTTCTCCTGGATATTTTAGTTCGCGTTCGATTCTGTCTGCGATACTTCGAGCTAGTTTTTTTGATTCTATGTCTGAAATTTCTTCTGGAGTGACAAACACTCGTATTTCACGTCCTGCTTGAATTGCATACGATTTTTCAACACCAGGGAAATTCTGGGCAATTGCCTCAAGCTCCTTCAAGCGTTTAATGTAATTTTCAACAGTGTCCCGCCGTGCTCCAGGTCTTCCTCCAGATATTGCGTCAGCGGTCTGAACAATGATTGATTCAATTGTCTCGTACGGATATTCTCCGTGGTGAGCTTGCATTCCTTTCACAATTTCTTCGCTTACTCCAAATTTTTGAAGAATTCTTCTTCCAATTTCTACGTGCGTTCCTGCTACTTCGTGATCCATTGCTTTTCCAATGTCGTGAAGTAAAGCGGCGGTTTTTGCCACAGAAGCATCTGCTCCAATTTCTTCAGCGAGCATACGAGCTATGTGTGCCATTTCAATTGAATGTTGAAGTACGTTTTGTCCATAACTGGTTCGGAAATGAAGTCTTCCGAGGATTGCCACAATTCGAGGATCAAGATTGTAAATACCACATTCAAATACAGCTTGATCGCCTTTTTCTTTAATAATTTTTGCAATTTCTTGTTTCGCTTTGAGAACTTCTTCTTCAATTTTTGCTGGTTGGATTCTCCCGTCTTCAATAAGGTATTCGAGAGCGACTTTGGCGATTTGTCTTCTTACTGGATCAAATGAAGATAGGGTAATTGATCCAGGGGTGTCGTCAATGATTACTTCTACCCCTGTTGCTCTTTCAAAAGCTTTGATGTTTCTTCCTTCTTTTCCAATAATTTTTCCCTTCACCTCATCTGATGGAATACTTACTGCAGTTGTCATGACATCAGAAGGCACACCCGCTGCAAGACGTTGTATTGTTGTTGCAAGAATTTCTTTTGCTTTTTCCTCGATTTTCTCTTCCGCATTCATTTCAAATTTTTGCATGCGTACAAGAAGATCTTCTTGGTGTTGTTTTTCAATTAAAGCAAAAAGATGATCCCTCGCTTCTTCTTCTGTCATATTCGCAATCTTTTGAAGAGCGATAGTTCTTTCGCTAATGAGAGTGTCAGCTTTTTCTTTGAGCGTCCTTGCTTCTTGAATTTTTTCTTTAAGCTCTTCTGCTTCTTTGTCTATATCAATTTGTCTTCTATCGAGCAGGTCTTCTTTTTTAATGAGCCGATCTTCGGTTTTGGCAATTTTCTCTTCTCTTTCTTTGATTTCAGTTTTAGCAATTTTTTGAATTTCTTCCGCACGCGCTTCTGCTTCAGCGGTGATGCGAGTGGCTTCTTCTTTTGCCTCAAGCATCATTTGTTTGATGTCGAGCTCCATTGAACCTTTGCGTCCAATGGTGATAATCCATCGCAAAAAGTACCCGAATGCAATTCCCGCTGACGCCGCAAGCGTCATTAATAATAACGCTAACTTTATGGTCATATGTGTGTTTGCTGTTTTCTTTCTTTTTCACTCATTCGCGAAGGACAAGGAAAGCTATACCATTCAAGCCGTAAATCAGAAAGGCGAATGAAATGAAGGAAAAGAAAACAAAAATTTAAAGAGTAACTACTTGACTCTATACAGAAGGACAAGTTTTGTCCACTCTTTCATCCGAAGAAGAAAGGATGGACAAGGAATCATAAACTATGAATAAGGGGCATTGCTCTCATTCATTATTTAATTAAAAAACGCTCGCATGAGCGAGCATTTTTTAATTTTTTGGTTTGATTACTTTATCGATAAGTCCATATTTTAGTGCTTCTTCTGCGTTCATGAAAAAGTCTCTGTCTACATCTTTTTCTATTTTAGAAAGAGGTTGGCCAGTTTGTTTCGCAAGAATTTTACTTGTGACTTCTCGATTTTTCATAATTCGTTTCGCTGCAATTTCGATATCACTTGCCTGACCCTCGATTCCTCCGTGAGGCTGATGAATCATGATTTCAGAATTAGGAAGTGCAAATCTTTTTTCTTTTGCACCAGAAGCAAGGATAACCGCTCCCATGGATGCCGCCATACCCACACAGATTGTTGAAACATTTGGCTTCACATGATTCATCGTATCAACTATTGCAAGACCTGCAGTGATCATTCCACCCGGAGAGTTGATGTAGAGATGAATGTCTTTTTTTTCATCTTGTGATTCAAGAAACAACAATTGTGCAATCACTAGATTTGCGATTGTTTCATCAATTGGTCCGCCAAGAAAAATAATTCGATCATTGAGTAATCGAGAATAGATGTCGTATGCACGCTCTCCGAACTGACTTTTTTCTATTACGGTTGGAATCAACATGGGTTTTGTTGGTTATTTTTAAGTGAGGACATAGTACATTATTTTTCTTACATTTCAAGCCTATCTATACTGATCGCGTTTCATTCTATACAATACGTTTCATGAGACTCCATCGATTTTTTCTCCAAGAAGAGATTCCTGATTCAAAGACATTTATTCACAAAAACAAGGAATTGTTTCACCAGTTGAAAAACGTATTTCGATTTGCTGTTGGTGGGCAAGTTATTCTATTTGATAATTCCGGGTATGAGTATCATGCTATGGTGTCAGAGTTTCGAAATGGGGAAGTCGTTTTTTCCATTATTAAAAAATATGAAAAAGAATTCTCTCCATTTCGTGAGCTTCATCTTTTTTTCTCACTCATAAAAAAAGACAACGTCGAATGGGTATTAGAAAAAGGTACAGAACTTGGTGTTACCCGTTTCATCCCAATCATTACTGATCGAAGTGAAAAGAAAAGTTTTCATGAAGAAAGAGCTAGAAAAATAATTATCGAAGCATCAGAACAATCTGGTCGAACAAGAATTCCAGAAATCGCACCGCTCTCAACGTTGGAGGATTCTGTTTTGCAATCGTTTCCTTGTTTTGCATTTGATCCACAAGGTGATGTGTTCACTATTGAGCATGCGCACAACTTCTCGCCACTCGGAGCGTTTATTGGTCCGGAAGGTGGTTTCACTGAACGTGAATTATTTTTAATGAAGCAACACAACGTCAGAGTATATTCTCTTGGAGATCAAATACTTCGCGCAGAAACTGCTTCAGTAGCGGTAGCAACTTTGTTACTTCTCGGCTGATTTCTTTTCTCCGTGTGATTCAAAAAAAGTAAACACTAAATCGTTTTGCATATGCATTGCGACATAACTTCGAGCCCGAACTGGATCAGCGCCAGGATATGCAATTAATAACTTTTCAGTTTCTTTTCTAATCGCTTCAGATTCTGGGATAAGCTTCTCTGCTTCAGCAACTTTTGAAAGAATAACCTGAGCTTTCGCTTTTTTGATTGCAGTTTCACGCCACTCTCCGCGGATGTCTTCCGTGCTTTTTTTGATGTGAGTAAGATAGTCAGAAAGGGAAAGACCGCTTCTGCCAATGTCTCCTTCAAACTGAGCCATCATTGAGTCGAGTTCATTTTCAACAAGGAGACGTGGTACATCAAACTCTGTTGATTCAATGATTGATTCGATGATGAGTGATCGTTTCTTTTCACGCGCACGAGTTTGTTTTTCTTGAAGAACATTCTCGCGAATTTTTTGTTTCATATCCAAAACATTTTCAAATGGACCAAACTGTTTTACGAGTTCATCGGTTAAAGGTGGAACGTCTTCATCTTTTATTTCTCCGTGGTTATGATCAGTCCACACACCGTTTTTATGTTGCTCAGTATGGAAGTGATGTTTCCGAATTTCCATTAACACATTTTCAATTTCTTCATCAGAAACAGAAAGATCATCTTCTTTCTTCATGGTTTCTTTTGAAATTTTTTTGTAGTCAGGAAGTTTGATCGTTGGCAAAACGGAAACAGTGATGCGAAATCCGAGAGGGGACTTGCGTGCAATTTTTGTAATGGTAACTGACGGGTGACCAATGACGTGGAGCGCTTTTTCAGTAACCATATCCGCATAGATGCGATCGAGTGCTCGCTCAGCTGCGCTGTCTAATATTGCCATGTCGCCAATTTTTTCTAACACCAGATCACGAGGGGCTTTTCCTTTTCGAAATCCAGGTAGTTCAGCATCATTCACAAAACGATCAAGACTTTTTTGAAACTCTTCTTCAATGAGTTCTGCGTTGATTTCACCTTCCCATTCGACTTGTGATTCTGGAAGATGTTTTATTTCGCCCATGGAATATTGTTTTTTCATAAACAGAGAGTCTATATGAATAGATACAAAAAAGCTAGATATAAAAAACATCCCATCACTTGTGGGTGATGGGATGTTTTCTGTTTTATTCTACGGAAGTTTCAGATTCTATAGAGTTCATTTCTGTTCCCAAGTTGTCGATATCGGTCGCTTCAAGATCTGCTTCAATTGCAGAGCTTTCGTCACTGGTATTTTGTGTTTGCATTTGTTCCAGATCCGCTCCTGGTGTAATAGTTTCTTCTGTTCTCAAGGTTTCATTTTGCACTTTTTTTGATTCGAGACGTTCTCCCCAAAAATACAGACCACCAAGAACAATGAGTGCGATGATAACAATAATTCCGATTGCCGGACCTATTGATTTCTCTTCAGGTTCTTTTATCGGTGACTGCGGAATTGTGTTTTGTGGAACTTGAGTATTGTCCATATGAATTCGTTAGTGTTAATGATTGTATTATTGCACAGTTTTTACTGTTGTAGATGCTTCTATATTGAGTCCTGGTTTCAAGCTTTTGATTGCTTTTGTCATAGCACTGTGAGAAGCTCGAACATCTTCTTTAATAGTTTCCGCAAGAGCTTTCAATCCTTTAAATGAATCTTTGGTAAGGGTAGTAGTACTAAGTGCGAGTGTTAATTCTGATTCAATTTTTAATACTCCAGATTTCGCTTCGTTAATTTCTGCGCGGGCTATCTTCATAGAAGCTTCGGCCTCAGATGTATTTCCTCCTTCAGCTTTTATTTTTGCTATACGTGAGTCGATTCGGCCACCTAGTTTTTCAAGACGTACAATAGCTGCGTTGAATCGCTTCGTCATCCAATCTGCATGCGTGCGAATACGAGCTTCAATGGTTTCTTTTCGGTCATCACGTTTTTCTTCTCGGTACTCTCTTCGTTCTTCCTGTCTTTCCTCTCTTTCTTCTTGTCTGTCTTCAATTTTTTGTTGTCTGTCTTCACGTCTCTGTTTCATATCAACTTCCACTCGTACGTTTGCGTTTACATTACTACTTGCTTCCATTTGCGCATGAGCAGAATGTCCTAATACCAAAACTCCTAATACGATATAAGTTCCAATTTTTAGATGTTGTTTCATAGTGTGAATTCAATCAATAATGGCACATGATGTATGACGAAGAGGGAGTGCGTCTCTTACATACCTATATATTGTACAAAACAACCCCGTCGCTCGAAAGCGACGGGGTTTCATGTTTTGTTTTATTTCTTTGCGTATTGTGTTTTATACATCTCAATTCCTTCTTCGAATGCTTTCATTGCTTCTTCAGCTCCTTCGAATCCTTGTACTGAAACTTCTTTGTTCTGTACTTTCTTATAAGTGCTATAGAAGTGCTCGATCTCTTTGAGTGTGTGCGCGTTGATGTCTTTTAAATCTTTTACATCTGCCCATCGTGGATCATCGACAGGAACTGCAATAATTTTGTCATCAGCATCGCCTGAATCAATCATATTCATGATTGCAACAGGACGTACTTTTACTAGAAGTCCAGGGATGAGTGGGTACGTTGTAAGTAATACTACATCAAGTGGATCCGCATCGTGCCAAAGGCTTTGAGGTACAAATCCATAATCAAATGGAAAATCTTGAGCAGAATGCATTACTCGATCAAGAGCAATGAGTCCTGTTTTTTTATCAATCTCATATTTATTTTTTGAACCACGATTGATTTCAACAATCACGGTTATTTCGTCTTTTGTTCCCGGTTCAATGTCGTGCCAAAGATTCATAAGGGTAGATATTAGGTTATAAGTGCTAGCTTATAGAGATATAGAATACTGAATAATGAACGAAGAATAAAGAATGGATTTTTTATTCAGATTCAGTGTGTCCTGTAGTTTCTTCTTTCGATTCACTATTCTCTATTCCTTCTTCATTGTTCTGTGTCTCCTCATTTTTTGTTCCTTGTTCTTCATTCTGTACTTCCGGTCCTCCAACAGATTGAATATCGATTTTCCATCCAGTAAGTTTTGCGGCGAGTCGTACGTTTTGTCCTCCACGTCCGATTGCGAGAGATTGTTGATCGTGAGATACGGCAACTTTTGCTTCATGAGTTTCTTCGTTCAAATCCACTGAAAGTGTTTTTGCAGGAGAAAGTGCATCAATAATAAATTGCTTTGGGTCCGCTGACCATTCGATAATGTCAATTTTTTCTCCGCCCAATTCACTCATAACGGTTGATACACGCACGCCACGTTGACCAACCATTGAGCCAACTGGATCAATGTGCTCGTCTTTTGAATACGCTGCGATTTTTGATCGGTGCCCAGCTTCTCTTGCGACTGCTTTAATTTCAACAACGCCATTTGCAATTTCTGGAGTTTCTTGTTCAAAAAGTTTTTCAAGAAACTTTGGATGTGATCGAGAGAGTCTCAAAAATACTCCACGAGGACTTTCCTCTACGCGGTAGAGATATGCACGTACGCGTTCCCCTTGAGAAAAGCGTTCTCCTGGAATCTGCTCTTCGTAGGGAAGTACTCCTGTTGCGCGTCCCATATCTACGAAAATAGTTCCGCGCTCTACTCTCTGTACGATACCGGTAATGACGTCACCTTCTCTTTGTCCAAATTCTCCAAGCACAGATACTTTCTCTGCTTCTCGAATTTTTTGCATAATCACTTGTTTTGCGGTTTGTGATGCGATGCGTCCAAAATCATCTTTGTGTTCAAGGGGGAAGATCATTTCTTCATCAAGTTGCGCATCTTTCTTAATTTTTTTCGCATCTTCAAGGAGGATGTGTTGCTCAGGGTTGTAGATTCCACGTTCATCGCCTTCTGCGCGTTCAATCTCTTCTCCTTCTTCAGCAAAAATAACTCTCGATTCATCAGCGACGATCTTTACTTGAAAGAAATCAGTTTTTCCTGAATCAATGTCAAATTTTGCACGCACGATTTGTCCG
>CAYVKU010000004.1:12401-19117 GCA_964452305.1 uncultured Candidatus Saccharibacteria bacterium
GAGAGCCATTTCGATAGCCTCGATAATTTTTGCTTTTGGAATTCCACGCTCTTCTTCTAATTGGTCGAGCACAGAATGAATTACTTTGAGATCAAACATGATATTTGTATTTTTTGGTAAAAAAATAGCCCGCCACAAGGGCGAACTGCATACGCACATCTCCTATACAACCCTTATTATACACCCACGGGAGTTTTGTGTCAAATTGAGATAGTCCCTAGCTTTTAGGTGCTAGCTTCTAGAAAAACAGAATAGATGGGGAATATAGAACAAAGAATAACGAATAAACACAGACATAATAAAATTTAATCCCCATTTTAATTGGTAATAACTCTTCACGATCGTGAGAAGTTATTACCAGCAGTCAACAGGAAGTATCTCCTTACTTATGTATCAAATTATTTGTTATTGCCTCCTCAAAAAACCTTAAGTCACGCAAAATATTAAACCCTGTGTTGTAGAAACTCACTTTTCCTTCCCTTAAATCCTTTTCCTGTTTTCTAAAAGTATCGATAGCTGTTTTTACATCTACCCATGCAGTATACATACCTATATTTGATTCATCTTCGGTATGAGCAACATCCCCCTTGTTTACCACAGACACAACATAACAGAAATTGATACAATGTTTTTTATCTCTTGGTCTGTAATCATCAATCATTCCAACCTCTGCATTCAGAGTAACCACACATCCCGTTTCTTCCAAGCATTCTCGAATAATTCCATCACCGATGTCTTCCTCATCATCAATACCTCCACCAGGCAACTGTAAAAAATTATTCTGTTTATTCCCAACCAGACCGATTTTTCCTTCACCATCAACCATAATAGCTTTACCTGTATTACGGTCAGAATACTCAATACCTGGATCTTCAACTAGCTCAGGGAATACGTCTTTTTGATATATGGTTATTATTTTTTTCATAATGTTATTAAAATAGATACTATCGCATATATTTACAAAAATGAAACAGCGTTGTATTGTAAAGTGGTCTCTGGTAGTCAGCCTGAAGACACTCACCAACCACCACGGAGAGCTCCTACTATGGGAGACAAAGATTATTCCCTGAAAGACGCCGCAAAAGACACGGGCGTCTCGACAAGCCACGCTAGCTTTGCTTGGCACCAGGCCCGCGAAGATGCCCAGAAATCAGGGGAACTTCCGGAACGAGCTGCGAACAAAGCAGAAAAAGCGGACAGGGGATCACGGAAGAAGTGACCTTCTTCCGAAACAGGTTGGCGTAAAAGCCAACCTGTTTTTCACAAAAAAGAAATGAACAAAAAAAAGAGAAATCCAATCTGTGCAATACTTTGGCAAGATGCAGGGTATTCTACGAAAAAAACTCTTCCTCGCTCACTCCCAAAACCAACTCTTACTGTTGGATATATTGTGAATACAAACAAAGAATTCACAAACATTGCAACAAACATAGAGTGGGATGACAAAAAAATAATTCCAAAAGACGGATTTCTTATACCAAATGAGACGATTATTGATTTCCAAAAAATTGGATACTATGAAAAATAAACTCATACAAGCTACTGTAACGTGGAAAGATGCTGTTATCTACACAGCGGAATCAAAACTACCCCTCAAACTTCCTGTTATAACAACGCATGGAACAATAATAAAAAAAACACCTTATTTTGTCTTACTAAAAAATACAAAAAGTACTTCAGATTCAAGAAATTGGACTCACCAAAAAGACTCTGCGTCATTCTTTTTTATACCCAAACATATGATTATTTCTATAACAACAAATAACCGTAGTTAACGGTTATTCTGCAGAACTTTGCATATGCAACATCTCCTAAAAACCCTTGAAGAAATACTACAACTTCTCAAAAAAGGAGAAGATGGTCTTGCCCGCGAGCAGTTTACCAATGAAATCCTTCCTCATTACGAGAGCATTACCGCCCCAGAGCCAGAAGAAAAAAGAATAAACGTAAGATTGTTTGTACAAGAACTCAATGATTATTTAAATAGTGATACTGTGGCAACACTCGGACATCTTGATTTGAATGACGTTATCACTTCGTTTCTCACTCTAAAAACAGAGTGCGAAACACAAGCATAATAACAATGCTATAGCATTGTTATTATGCTTGCATCCTCTGACAGCTATCTTCTCTATGCTACGATTACTATATGAAACGCTATGCGTTTATTGATGTTTTGAATACAGCAAATTCAGCAGAAAAAATGCTGGGGTTTTCTGTTGATTGGAAAAAATTAGTTGAATATCTTAAACACAAGCAGTCTTGTACAGAAGTCTATCTTTATAACGGTATTGAGCATGGAGATACAGAGACCGCTGAAGAGTTTGATTCAATATCAAAAATGAATTGTTGTGTTGTAAGAAGTAAACCTGTTTTTGCGTATAAAAATAAAGACAAGATAGTGACAAAAAAGTGTTTGGAGTGCCAGGAAGAAAATTTGTTTACTATCAATATGGGTTATACAAAAAAATCTAATTGTGATGTTGAATTATCTGTAGATGTTATGGAAAAAGCTGGGTCAGGTGTGGAATTAATGATCTACACAGGTGATGGAGATTTTGAATATCTTATTCGAAAAGCTTTGGAAAAAAAGGTTGATAGAGTTTACGTTATTTCGTATGCAGGGAAGGATATTATTGCAGGTATGACTGTTTCAAGATTCTCTACTAAGCTAAGAAGTTTAATTGCTGAATATCCTAATAAAGTTGTTTATGTCTCACTAAAAGATATAAAACATGCAATAAAAAGAGATATTTCTACTTAAATGAAAAAGCCCCGCACAAGTGCGTGGCTTTTTCGAATGACACAGTAAGTATATAAAAAATAGACGAAAAGTCAATAAACTGTGGACATTCCTTATTCAACATTCTTCATTCGTAATTCACTATTCTTCCTCCCGTATTTCTCGCCAACTAGTTACTCACAACTACATCCTCTAAAAGCTATTCCCGCATTCTCTATTCACTATTCATAGTTCTTTATTCCGTATTTCGTTATTTTATCGTGATATACTTATTGTGTTCGCATTCATTACTATTAGAGAGGTTCTTTTACCATGGATACAACACCTATCGTGCCACAAGCAAATAAAAAAAGTTGGGGTGCCCCAGCGATTATTGTCACTTTTGTCGTGTTATTTATTATTGTCGTCCTTATGTATATCGGAGGAGCGTCCTTAAACCAAGGAAGCACCCCTCAAGCAGTAAGTGAAGAGAAAACCGTGGTGTACAAGGGAGATGTGAATGCTTCTCTCATGCAAGATAAGCTACCGCAAGGTTTTCCTATGGATATTCCTGTAGAAACGGCGATGCTTGAGGAAAGTGTGAAGGTTGATTATACAGAAAGAGGTGCTACTCAATATTCTGTTGTATATCTTTCAGAAAAATCGAAAGATGAAGTGACCACGACCTATATAAAATTCTTCTCTGATAATGGATATCAAATTACCCCTCAACAAACAGGACTCGCAAACACAACCCAGCTTTATGGGCAAAAAAATAATGATGATTTGTCGGTTGTTATTGAGTCTACTGACGCAGGGAATACTCGGGTACTTCTTACGTTTCTTGATAGAGGATAGAGAGTCAAATAAAAACCCCGTCAGCCGGATACTGACGGGGTTTTTTATTCCTGATACTCCTTATTGATCACGGACGAGGTTCCTTGGTAAACGGGTTTCCGTAGAAGATTGGTTCAGGGAGGAGTCCCTGTTCCAATCGTTCTCCGTTGAGGTTGTTCCCCCAATGATAGAGTGCCTTGTGCACTCTTCGTACCTTGTTCACCGCAAATCTGAGCTCAAAGTACGCCACGTCCTTTTCAGGGGACGGATATACAACAAGCTCGTCTCCACGGGGACAATTGGAGACCATGATGCTTACCCACTTGCAGTGATGCCCAAACCCGAGTCCGTGCATCATCTCGTGTTCCACCACGAAGTAGCTGTGGAATCGATTGATGAGATTCGATGTGAAAGCACCTCCTATCAGTTCCCAAGGGTTTTCAAAAGAACCTCGTCCACCGCCCAAAGGAAAGATTCCCTCCGGGTCAATAGATACGTGGTACTCTTGCGCTTCGGGCCCGTACGTCGGAGCTCCTGGTCGAAACAAGTCTCTTCCGTACTTTTCTTCCATCTTCTCAAGGTTTTGCCATAAGTCGATGGAGTCTTGGGGAGTGAGGGTTTCGTTTGGATAACGTCTCCGATCAAGAGCTACTCGTATCGGAAAGAGCTTGGGATCTAGGCCGTACGGGTGATACACATGGCCACCAAGTACTCTAAACGAGGACGAGTTTGATCTTCCAAGAAAAGAAGATCCGTCGGGAGCTGTGTCAAATCCGGCAATAATGCTGGTTTTGACTAAAGTACCCCGATATGTTCCTCTCTCGATTGTCCATTTCCGAGGAATACGTACCACGGAAATAGTGTCTGAAGAGGAGCTCGCAATCGAAAAGTTTTGTCTCGGCACCTGCGCAACGACAGGGTAATACGATTCGTTCCCAGGAATTGAGAATGAAATCGTATCGCCATAGCTATTCGGAGCCTCGATACTTGTGGTATCGAGGACGCGAATTTGGTTCTCCAAACCCTCATTTATGAAAGTAAGAGTTACCGTATCAGGAGTATAGGGCAAGCTTTCGGATGCCACATACTGCACGATAACGATAATCCTGCGAGATGGCTTAGAAGGGGTGGATACTGAGACATATGCACTGTCTCGAACCACGATCCCTTTTTTGCGGCACTCCACAGGAAACCAGGTGCTCTTTTCGATGCGTACCGTCTCCTTGCCCGAAGGACTCTTTTGTGGAGTCCAAGGGGCAGAGCAGGTTTCAGCGTCGGAAATCCACTCAATTAAGATAGGATTCCCAGGGTCGGTCTGAATCGGTGCGATGACTTGCACCGAAGGCGGGCTCGGATCGATGGGATCAGAGCGTGTTGGCGGATCGCCACTGCATGCCGTGAGTGTGATCATGGCGAGTACCGCCGGGAGAAACATTTTCATGAGACCTCCTCGGCGGTAGTCGCCGTATAAGGATGTAGAAGAGCTGGCTTTCGCCTATCTATATATCATCATGCAATGAAAATGGAAAAATGCAAGAGTTTCTCTATTTGAATGTGGATAATACAAAAAAACAGTATTTTTCGATGTATACTAGAAGAAGTCAAGTTAACGTACACAAAACCGTGAAAATCTCACATTATTTTTCTATATGTATCGCAGTGTTTCTCTTCGGTATCAGTTTCCTTGTTCCTATTAATACCGCCAACGCATACCCGCGATGTACATCAATTCCTCAGGGAGAGACAGGTATGTGCGGATGCTCTGCGAGCGGTTCTTTTTCTGTTCCCTACTTATCAAGTTCGGTAAGTCCTTCAAATCCGCAGGATATTACGTTTAGCTGGGGGGATCCGTATGATACTGCAGAATGTGTTGATTACGCGGGACAAGGTACACGCGAGCCAAGAATCATGTCTTTTTCTGGAGGCACAATTACTTCAGGTGCTGAGTCAGGACGATTCGGTCTTGTGACAATTCGAGCGACTGATAATGTGTCGTTGCAATTATGTAATGACTGGGTGTATGAGGGGCCTGATGTACCTACAGATACAGGAGGTACTGCGTGTAGTACTTACAATTTGAATAAAACATCACAAATTACTCCACCTGCTTATTTATATGTGAGTGTCGTTGATGAAAATAATAGTCAGCTCTCTGGTGCCGCGTGGGGTATTTCTTACGCACACGGTCTTACCCCTCCAAATCCGTCAACAGGGTCAGGTTTTTCAACCACCCATACAGTCTATCCTCGTGAGAGCGGAGATACTTTCAGTGTTTCGGGGTGGCCTTCTTCCATTGGATCAAGAAATTTTTATTCAGCAGTAAATTCTGATGGAGGAGGTTCAAGTCTTGTTATTTCTCCAGGGCAATCAAAATCGGTGACACTAACTTATCGCGCAACTGCGCAACCGTGTACTATTGATCTTCAAGCGAACGGATCAAACGGACCAATTAGCGTTTCAAGTGGATCTGCGGTGTCACTTACGTGGACATCAACCAATGCAAACAATTCATCAGGCAGTGGATTTAATTCCGGGGGAGCTACTCAAAATGGATCAGGGGTGCTTGTGTATCCAACCTCAAATACATCATATTCAATCACTGGAGTAAGTAATGGAGGAAATTGTTCAGACTCTGTATCGGTAAATGTAACAGCGCCCCCTCCTCCAGGACCGACAGTGGATGTAAAAGGAAATGGATCAGATGGCCCAGTCACTCTTTCTACGGGCCAATCGCTTGATATTTCGTGGACTTCAACAAACGCAGTGTATTGTGAATTTACTTCACCATTTAGTTCTGGTCTTGTAACAAGTGGTAATTCTACGTTTTATTCAGGACATCCTTACTATCCTTCGCAGTCAGGAACAAGCTATGCGGTGCGTTGCAGAGACGCATCAAATAATTGGGCTAATGACTCGGTTTTTGTAAGTAGAGCAACAACAGGATCTGTTCCATCTGTTGATATTAAAGCTGATGGTTCTGATGGTCCTGCATATGTTGCTTACAACGCATATCCAACTATTTCATGGACTACAACGAATAGTCCTACATCATGTACAGGATCATCTGGATGGTCTGGAAGTAAAACAGCTTCTGGAGGAAGCCAGGTAGTTGGTCCTGTGACTCAAAACACAACCTATACTATTACCTGTTCAAATA
>CAYVKU010000004.1:19127-19357 GCA_964452305.1 uncultured Candidatus Saccharibacteria bacterium
GTTTCGGCTCAGCATCTGATTCTGTGACGGTGACTGTAGGAAGTCCGCCTCCTCCAGCGCAGGTATCGGTGATGCTCCTTGCAAATGGCTCAAATGTTCCGATTACGGTATCGAGTGGAGCTTCTGCAACACTCTCGTGGACTACGGCAGGTAATCCTACTTCTTGTTCGGCATACGGAGGATGGTCTGGAGCGAAATCAGCAAGCGGCGGATCTGAAGTAATTGGTCCA
>CAYVKU010000004.1:19383-31651 GCA_964452305.1 uncultured Candidatus Saccharibacteria bacterium
CAAAGCAGAGTATACGGTTTGAATTGTTCTAACGGTTCTTCATCAGGGGCTGACGAAGAAACAATCAATGTTAGTACTACAGGACCTAATGTAAACGTCTCCGTTTCACCGTCAACAATTGAAAGTGGAGAAAGCACTACGGTTTATTGGACAACGTCAAACGTTACCAGCTGTACTGCTTCAGCAAGTCCTTCTAATGGACAGTGGACAGGATCAATGGCTTTGAGTGGTTCTCGCAGTATTCCTCTTACTCAAACCACATCATTTACTCTGACATGTACTGGTCCTGGTGGAACAGGTCAAGATACTGAGACAGTATCAGTAATTGGTGCTCCTGTTATTACATTGTCTGCGAATCCAACATCGGTTGCTTCAAATGGATCAACTATTCTTTCGTGGATTGTTGAGCAAGCTCAAACATGTACATCATATTCGAGTCCATACAATGACCAATGGACTGGTGAAATGGGTAGTTTTACCAAGCCGCCCCTTGCTCCTCCAGGATATCGATATACTAAAACCATCTATAGCTTGACGAGCGATACGACATTCTTCATCTCATGTGAAGGAATAGGAGGGCAAGCAGAGCAATCGACAAGTGTTTCTGTTTCTGCTGCTGCAACACTAAACGTTAGTTCAAATATGCCGACGTCGTGGACTCTTACATCTGCAAACCCACAATACGGATCAGGAACATCTCAGAGTCATTCAATCTATCCTGCTTCAGGTGGATCTGTATACACCCTTTCGGGCATTGCAAATATTAGTGGTTACACGTACACGGTTACAAACTCACAAGGAAGCGGATCTTCTCTTACAATGTTCCCAGGAAATTCTGCGTCTTATACAATTACCTACTCTCCGACAGGTCCCGCATTCGATTACACCCTTTCAAATAATGGAAATGTGGTCGTAACAAAGGGAGGAAGCACTGTAAATGGGCAATCACAAGTTACAGCAACGATTTCTTCAGGGTCACCTCAACCAGTTACGTTTAGCGTAGCAGGTGTTCCATCGGGAGTAAGTGTTTCGTACGGAAATCAAAATTGTTCTCCAACGTGTACTGCAACAGTTACGTTCGGAGTCTCTCCTTCAGCTTCAGTGGGAACCTATCCAATTACCGCTTTCGGTCTTTCTGGAAGTGAAGGAAGAACAACGAATTTTAATCTCGTGATTAACTCTGCAGCAAGCTTATCCGCAACTTGTACCGCTTCTCCTTCACCTGCCTATATTGGTCAACCGGTAACATGGACAGCTAACGTTTCTGGAGGAACGCCTCCATATGCGTATGCGTGGTCAGGAACAAACTTCCCTGGTACACCAACTACTAATCCATACGTCTTTACGTATCAGACAACGGGTGCAAAAGTTGCAACGGTAACGGTAAATGATGGAGGAGGGCAAACGGCGGTATGTCCCGCATCAACTCTCCAAGTTGGAGTTGACCCACAATACATAGAATTTTAAAAAAGAATTTCACAATAAAACATCTCCTTAAGGAGATGTTTTATGTTTGCGTGATACACTAATTACTATGCACATTGAAGAAGGACAACTCAAAGAATTTATTCTTGATTCAGGTCTTGTTTCAAGAAGTGAGCTTTCTAAAGCGGAAAAAGAGGCGGAAGAAAAAGGAATGAGTGTCGGCTCCATTCTTGTTTCAAAAGGTAATCTTACAGAAGATGATTTACGAAGAATGCAGGCGTACATTCTCGGTATTCCGTTTGTCGATCTAAAAGGACAACATCTTGATTTTGATACTCTCTCGCTTGTGCCTGAGCCAATTGCTCGAAACCATAATATTGTTGCATTTAGAAAAAATGCGGACAATCTTGAAGTTGCGATGCTTGACACTGAAGATTTGGCAGCAATTGATTTTGTAAAGAAAAAAACAGGATTAAAAATCATTCCTCGTCTTACGGATGGGGAATCAATGAAGCATGCGCTTTTGAATTATCAAAAGAGTCTCAAGGCAGAGTTTGGGGATATTATTCAAAAAGAAGCAAACAACTTAAAAGCAGTTTCAGAAAAAATAGGGGAAGAGGAAGTTTCAGAAGATGATTTAAAAAAATTAGCAGAAGATGTTCCGGTGGTGCGTATTGTCGATACTCTTTTGAAGCACGCAATTATTCAAGATGCATCCGATATTCATATTGAGCCCGCAGAAACACAGGTTGTAGTGCGATATCGTATCGATGGACTTCTTCATGATGCAATGGTTCTTCCTAAAAATGTTGCAAGTGGTATCACTGCACGTATCAAAGTACTTTCAAATTTGAAGCTTGATGAAAAAAGAATGCCTCAAGACGGAAGGTTTAAGATTGATATGAATGGAGAAAAAGTTTCATTCCGTGTATCACCGCTTCCTGTGTATTACGGAGAAAAAACGGTAATGCGTCTTTTGCGAGAAAGCGGAGGGGGATTTTCTCTCGAGGGACTTGGATTTCATGGTGAAGGACTTGAAAAATTACATCGTGCGACAAAACTCGCAACGGGAATGATTCTTACAACTGGTCCAACGGGATCGGGAAAAACTACAACGCTCTATACCATGCTCGATATTTTGAATCAGCCTGATGTAAATATTTCTACAATTGAAGATCCAATTGAGTATCAAATGAAGCGAGTAAACCAAACGCAAGTGAAGCCTGAAATTGGATTCACTTTCGCAACGGGACTTCGTACGCTTGTTCGGCAAGACCCAGATATTATTATGGTGGGAGAGATTCGAGATACAGAAACAGCGGCTCTCGCGGTTAATGCCGCACTCACTGGCCACTTGGTGCTTTCAACACTCCACACAAATTCAGCCGCAGGAACAGTGGCTCGGCTTGTTGATATGAAGATTGAACCATTTCTTCTTACTTCAACCCTTTCCATTATTATTGCTCAGCGTCTTATCAGAAAACTTTCTGACAGCAAAGAGAAATACACAATGACAAAAGAAGAGATCACTCAATTGGAAGGAATTGTTGATCTTGATCGAGTACTCCACTTCTTAAAAGAAGAAAAGATTGTTGAAAAAAATGCTACATGGGAAAAAATTCCCATGTATCGACCAAAACCAGGTGGAGATACAGAAGATGGATACAAGAGTAGAATTGGAATTCATGAGGTGATGCGCGTAACTCCTGCAATAAAAGAATTGATTATGAAAAATGCCACAACGGAGGAGATTGAAGATCAGGCGAAAAAAGAAGGAATGCTTACCATGATTGAAGACGGGGTATTTAAGGCAGTGCAAGGAGTTACAACAATAGAAGAAGTACTTAGAGTTGTTTCTAGTGACGAATAATATGGCACTTTTTGAATATAAAGCACTAAATAAAGAGGGAAAATCGTATGAAGGAACAATGGAAGCTCCTGATCGTTTTGCGGTATACAAAAAAATAAAAGAGTCAGGAGACAGTGTTTTGTATGCAAATGAAGTTCAAGGCAGAACAAAAACATCACTCCTTCAGTTTTCTGGTTTGTTTGGAAAGGTAAAACAGCATGAAAAAATTATTTTTGCGAGAAATCTTGCTGCAATGATTGAAGCGGGGCTCCCTGTTACGAGGGCTCTTGCAGTGATGGAGAAACAAACTAAAAATAAGAAACTAAAAGATGTTCTAAAGGGATTAAACGATGATGTCACGAAAGGAAAAGGATTATCTGAATCAATGAGAGAAAGGAGTGATATATTTTCTCCACTGTTCGTTTCTATGGTTAAGGCAGGGGAAGAGAGTGGAAATTTAGCAGGGTCACTCAAGGTGGTTGCTATTCAAATGGAAAAAGCCTACCTCTTAACGAAAAAAATCCGTGGTGCACTTATGTATCCTGCGGTAATTATCGGCATCATGGTTATTATCGCAGTACTTATGCTTGTGTATATGGTACCGACGCTTACCAATACATTTCAAGGTCTTGGAGTGGAGCTACCTCTTGCAACTCGATTTGTAATAGGTATTTCTGATTTCTTGCGCGAGCAATACGCAATTACATTACTTGGTCTTTTGTTTATTGGAGTTGGGGCAGTTTCTTTTTATCGAAGTAAAAAAGGGAAGCGAATGTTTGATTTGTTATTCATTCGATTTCCTGTTTTCGGAACCATTATTCGAGAGATTAATTCGGCTCGTACCACGCGCACACTCTCATCTCTTTTGTCTTCGGGAGTTGATATCGTAGTCGCGCTTGGAGTAACAAAAGATGTATTGCAAAACACCTACTACAAAGAGGTGCTCAAAGAAGCAGAAGGGGCAATTCAAAAAGGAGAGACGATGTCTATGGTATTTATTCGATACGAAAAACTATATCCTATTTTTGTTGGAGAAATGATGTCGGTAGGAGAGGAGACAGGAAAGATGGCAGAAATGCTTCTTGGAGTAGCGACATTTTATGAAGATGAAGTTGATCAAAAAACAAAAGATATGTCGACACTTATCGAACCATTCCTTATGGTGATGATGGGGGTTGCAGTAGGATTCTTTGCAGTTTCAATGCTTGCACCAACATACTCACTTGTTGATGCAATATAGAATAGGTGGTAGGTTCATTGATGGAATGTTGATGTTTTTTCTCAAAAACCAAACATAACAGAGGCGAATATGTTAGAACCGATCACGGTGTTGCCTACAACCTCTATTCAGTTTGAGGTTGTCCCCGCAGTAAAAAAGTTTCTAGAAAACGATGGTTTCGCTCTTGTGGTTGTTCCTAAGAGTAATCACTTGATGAGTGAATTACTTGCTATAGGGTCTGTCGTTGGATGCGGTATCGCGAACCATGTTTCCTACAGTGTATTGGAAGGGGATTCTGATCCGAACAAACTCGCGGTTCATACTGAAGGTATTTCTTATACCTGTGGTATTGTTCCTTATTTCGCTCTAGGCTGTTTGTTGCCATCTGTCTCTGGTGGTGAAACACGAATATTCGATGCAAAAAAAGCAGCATTGCTTGTTCGAGAGAGAGGCTTGTCTGATGTTGTAATTGAATATGGAAGTTTGGCGCATCCTGATCAAGTAATTCGACATTCTTTAGTTGTTAATACTCCATATGGTGATGTTCTTAGATATCGTGCAAGTGTTCAGACAAACAAATTAATCACTGCACCCGTTTCTTTGGATCAAATGTATTCTGCGGTAGATGAGGTGTTGGAAAATTGTGTTTCGTATATTCACGTTTGGAGTGCGGGTGATTTGTTATTTATTAACAACAACATCACTCTACATGATAGATTGTCTTATGTTGGGAAAAGAAGTATGCTTCGGATACGTTACGATGACGGACTACATCGTAATTTTTCTTTTTAAACAGGAGAATAACCATGAACTGGAGAAGAGTACTTATACCACTGCTCGTGTGTACTGGAAGATATTTCGACCACACACATACGGCGTCAAAGCCGTTATTCTGCATCCAGATGGAAGTGGGAAGGTTTTATTGGTTCGTCATACTTATGGCAATCGAAATCTTTGGAACTTGCCGGGAGGCGGGTTTAATCCGAAACGTGAGTCACCTTTACTTGCAGTGAAACGAGAGGTTCAAGAGGAATTGCGTGTTGAATTTATTGAGCCTCGAGAATTGTGTGTATACAAAACTGAAGCAGAAGGTAAGCAAGATGAAGTTGTAGTTATGGTTGGTTTTGTTGCGGATCCGCAATTCTCAACAAGTAAAGAAATTTCTGAGTACAAATGGGAGGAAATCTCGGCTGTTCTAACAAGTGATACGGTTGCTCGTATTGCTAAGTATGCAATAAAACATTTGTAGTTTCTAAAACTCTGTGATCGGAAGATCACAGAGTTTTTTGTATGCAGAACATTTTTTATTCGTTACAATGAATCTATGAATATACGGCTTCCGCATATGCGGACCGCGCGATCTTTGTCTTCGGGTTTCACTCTTGTAGAACTTTTGGTGAGTTCTGCACTTTTTGCACTTCTTGCAGTTGGTGTATATCAAAGTTATGCAACAGTTATTTCTCTTGTATCTGCATCGAGAGTAAAAATAGCCGCAACTGATATTGCGAATGAACAATTAGAACTTATTCGAAATCTTCCCTATGCGGATGTAGGGGTGGTGGGAAGTATTCCTTCTGGAGTAATTCCGTATACACAAACAATTACGAAAGACGGGTTTTCTTATACCGTTACTGCAACAATCCGTAATGTTGATGATCCATTTGATGGAACAATTGGTGGAAGTCCAAACGATCTCTCTCCTGCAGATTATAAACTTGTACATATCGATATTGATTGTGAAGCTTGCAAGAATTTTGAAACCATGTCGGTTGCAACGCGGGTAGCTCCAAAAAATCTTGAAACCGCATCAACAAATGGGGCATTGTTTATTCGAGTTTTCGATGGGAATGGAGTACCTGTTCCTCAGGCGGAAGTAACTGTGCGAAATGATAAAGCAACAACAAGCATTCTTATAAATGATGTCACTGATAATCAAGGAATGCTTCAAATTGTTGACGCTCCACCTGGTGTAAATGCGTACAGTATTACCGTTACTAAATCAGGATTTACTACTGATCAAACGTACGCCACTTCAACTGAGAATCCAAATCCTTCAAAACCTCACGTGACAGTACTTGTGCAACAAGTAACACAGGTTTCATTTGTGATTGATCAACTCTCTTCTGTTTCTGTCACCACTGTTACTCCAACGTGTGCTGTAGTTCCTTCTGTTCCATTTACGTTTCGTGGTAATAAATTAATTGGAAGCACTCCTGATGTTTATAAATACAGTGGATCTTTTACTACCAATGGATCAGGAGTTCGACTTATTGATGATATTGAATGGGACACGTACGCACTTTCAATTACTGGTGGAAGTTTGTATCTTGCGGGGGTAAATCCACTTCTGCCCGTCTCAATTCTTCCAGGGGCGACACAAAATATTCAACTCACTGTTACTTCTGACGCCCCGCGACATCTTCTTGTTACGGTAAAAGATAGCGCAACCCAGCTTCCTCTTTCTGGAGCAACAGTTACGATTGATGGAGCTCTCGATCAAACAAAAATAACCGGTAGAGGTTTTATTACTCAAACCGATTGGTCGGCTGGCCCTGGTCAAGAGACGATTGGTGATTTGTCTCGATACTATACATCTGATGGAAATATAGACGTACTTGCTCCAACGGGCGAACTTACACTCTCGCAAAGTTTCGGATCACATGTTCCTTCAGGATCTCTTCTTTCTTCAGTATTTGATTCAGGAACAACGAGTAATTTCGGACAAATTTCCTGGGCTCCAATTAGTCAGCCGATTCAAGTGGGAAGTGAGCCGGTACGGTTTCAACTGGCCTCTGCAGAAGAAAATACTGCGAGCACCACTTGGGAATACGCTGGTCCAGATGGAACACTTGCAACGTATTACACCACTGCTGATGCCAACATCAGCTCGATTCATAATGGAGATCGGTTTATTCGCTATCGAGTACTTCTCAATACCGCAAGTACTACATTTACTCCTCGCGTATCTGACGTTTCTGTTTCTTTTACATCTGCGTGCATTCCACCAGGGCAAGTGATATTTTCTGAGCTTCCTAGTGATACGTATACACTTCGAGTGCAGAAGACTGGATACGGCACTTACGAAGTACAAGTTCCCGTTGCATCAAATTGGCAATCACATGAAGTAATATTAATTCCAGAATAATATGAATGCATATCACAAAGGAATTACATTGGCCGAGCTCGTTATTGCAACTGCAATTGTACTGTTAATTGGTGTTGCTTTGGCTGGATTTCAAAGAGATATTTTCTTTTTGAATACTACAACCCAAAACAACTTATCGGCCCAGATGGAAAGTAGGAGAGTTTTAAAGACAATGATTGCAGAGTTGCGAAGTGCTACGCGTTCAAGTCTCGGTGCGTATCCTGTTGTTTCAGCGGGTACATCTTCTCTTGTTTTTTTTAGTAATATCGATGCTGATCAGGCAGTTGAGAGGATTCGATATTTTCTCCAAGGGAGAGAACTACGTAGAGGTGTAATAAAACCAAGTGGAAATCCTCTTACGTATAATCCAGCTCAAGAATCAATAGGAGTTGTTATCCGAGATGTTTCCAACGACGCTTCTTCTCCTTTATTTTATTATTTCTCGAGTACTTATGCAGGAACAACTTCAGCACTTACATATCCTATTAATGTAAACCAAATCAGACTTGTTCGAGTCAGTGTTACGATTGATAAGGACTCATCACGTCCTCCTGGTCCAATTACTGCACAATCTCAAGCAATGTTACGCAATTTGAAAGATAACCAATGAAATTTTCTTTGCACAAAGGTCAGATCTTAATCCACGTCATCGTTATTGGAACGATAGCAACTCTTATGATTGGCGGTTTAGTTGGTTGGGCGGGGGTAAATATCAAAGCTTCTCGTCAGGCACTAGAACGAGAACGAGCGATCCAACTTGCTGAAGCGGGTGTTGAGTATTACAGATGGCATTTAGCGCACGCACCAACGGATTATCAAGATGGAAAAGGGGTGCCGGGCCCTTATGTTCATTCGGTGTATGACAAAAACGGAGAGGTGATGGGGATATTCAGTCTCTCTATAACTCCTCCTCCTAGTGGATCAACAAAAGTCATAATAGAGTCTACAGGTAAACAATCGACAACATCATTAATACAAAGAACTATTCGTGTTGAAATGGCGATTCCGTCACTCGCTAAATTTGCAGTTGTGTCGAATGACGCAATTCGTTTTGGAGAGGGAACAGAGGTATTTGGGCCAATTCATTCAAATGGAGGGGTTCGATTTGATGGTCTTGCTCACAATATTGTTTCAAGTGCCCTCGCTTCTTATGATGATCCAGATCATACAGGAGGAAGTGAATTTGGTGTCCATACGCACGTAAATCCTCCTCCTTCATCGGGAGTAAACGAAACATTTCGATCTGCCGAAGCCCCTCCTAATGCTGTGCCTAATCGTACTGATGTGTTTGAAGCAGGAAGAGAATTTCCTGTTCCAGCTGCTGATTTTACTGGACTTACAAATGATTTATCACAAATAAAAACACAAGCTCAAGCGTCAGGGAGATATTTAGCTCCCTCGGGATCTCAAGGATATCAACTTATTTTTAGAACCAATGATACGTTCGATGTATACCGAGTTACTTCTCAAGTAAGCGCTCCGTCAAATTGTACGAATGTAAGTAGTCAAAATGGATGGGGTACATGGAGTGTGAATAATCGAACATTTGTTTCAAATTATCCGATTCCATCAAATGGACTTATTTTTGTTGAAGACAACGTCTGGGTTGAGGGGATTATTCAAA
This sequence comes from uncultured Candidatus Saccharibacteria bacterium, assembly GCA_964452305.1. Taxonomy (GTDB): domain Bacteria; phylum Patescibacteriota; class Minisyncoccia; order Phycocordibacterales; family Zambryskibacteraceae; genus CAYVKU01. The sequence goes on from CAYVKU010000004.1 coordinate 28,646, forward strand.
CAGCAAGAGTAACTGTTGCTTCAGGGCGCTTTCCTGATAATTCTGGCAATAGACCAAACATTATTGTGAATAATGATCTTCTATACACCAATTATGATGGTTCTGATGTAATGGCGCTTATTTCTCAAGGGAATGTTCATGTAGGAATGGTTTCTGATACAAATTTGCGTATCGACGCTGCGCTTGTTGCGCAAAATGGGCGAGTGGGGAGATATTATTACCGACCGCCTGGAAGCGGGCAAAATCGCTGTTCGCCATATCACGCCAGAACAAGTCTGACTCTTTATGGAATGATTGCGTCAAATATTCGTTACGGATTTGCGTATACAGACGGGAATGGATATGCATCTCGAGATATTGTCTATGATGCAAATCTTCTATACGGACCCCCTCCGTCTTTCCCTCTCACTTCCGATCAATACGAAATCCTTTCTTGGGAAGAAATTTAAGATATACTAATGATATTCAGTATGTCAGAGAGAAAGAAAAAGAAGCGGTATATTGTTGTTGCGAATTGGAAAATGAATCCAGCTACTCTTCTTGAAGCAAAAAAAATTTTTAAAGAGACAGTAAAAATTGCTCAAAATCTGTCGAAAACCATTCTGTTTGTTGCTCCACCATCTCTTTTTCTTTCTCATCTTTCTACCACTTCCAAAAAAGTACATATTGCATCTCAAGGTGGTTTTTTAGAGGAAACAGGTCAGTACACTGGAGGGGTGAGTATGTTTATGGCCAAGAATGCTGGCGCTAAGTCAGTAATTTTGGGGCACTCAGAAGAACGATTTCGAGGAGAGACGAATGAGTCTGTTTCCAAAAAAATCAATGCTGCACTTTTATTGGGAATGAAACCCATTGTTTGTATTGGTGAATTAACGAGAGATACAAATGGTGATTACTTACGCTTTCTTGAAACACAAATTCATCAAACATTCGCACGCCTTTCACCTATGCAGGTGATGGAAACGGTCGTTGCTTATGAGCCGGTGTGGGCAATTGGAACAGCTTCTAAAGGAGCGATGGATCCAAGAGATTTACATGAGACAATTTTATATATTCGGAAAATCTTCCGTGCAAAATTTGGTGCAGATGTAGGAGAGTCGATAGTAATTTTGTATGGAGGGTCAGTTGATGAAGGTAATGCATCTTCACTTATTGAACAGGGAATGGTTCAAGGTTTCCTTGTTGGAAGAACGAGTCTTGATCATAAGAAGTTTGTCCAAGTGTTGAGAGCGGTTGATAATAACAAGTAATGAAACGATTAAGCGATTTACACGATTGTAAAGGAAAAAGATTTCTTGTTCGTACAGATTTCAATGTACCTGTGGTAAATGGGGAAGTGAGAGATGATTTTCGTATTTTAAAAATGAAAGAAACTATTGATTATATTCTTGGAGCGGGAGGGAAAGTGTTTCTTCTGAGTCATATTGAAAGTGAAGAAGGTACTCTTTTTCCGGTTTCTGAATATTTAAAAAAATGGTATCCCATACATTTTGTCTCTGATTATTATCCAAACATGCCCGATTTTTCTTTGTTGGAAGATCAAGTTGTTTTGTTTGAAAATACGCGAAAATATGAAGAGGAGAAGCAAAATAATGCTCAGTTTGCAGAGGTTCTTGCTTCTTGTGCTGACATCTACGTAAACGAAGCTTTTTCTGCTTCGCATCGAAGACATGCTTCAATTGTAGGCATTCCTCAGTACCTTGATTCTTATGCAGGTTTTACTTTTTCTAAAGAAATACATGAGCTTTCAAAAGTATTTGACGCTCCTCATCCATTTTCTTTTATTTTAGGAGGAGCTAAATTTGAAACAAAATTGCCATTACTCTATCGTTTGAAAGATAAGGTAGATGTGGTGTGTATTGGAGGGGCATTGGCAAATGATTTTTTAATGGAAACAGGTGTTTCGGTTGGAAAATCTCTCGTGTCTTCTTCTCGAGAAGGAATACGTTCTTTTTTAAATGAACAACTCATTATTCCTTCGGATGTTGTTGTTATGCGTGAAGGAAAAAGAATAGCTGTTCCTGTTTCAGAAATTAAGCCCGAAGATAGTATCGGAGATGTTGGTCCAGGGACAGTATCTCGCATACAAAATGCAATACAACATTCAAAAATGATCTTATGGAATGGACCTTTGGGAAATTACGAACAAGGTTTTGTTGAATCAACCGAGTCTCTTGCTCGTTTTGTTGCGGATATGGATAGTTATTCCATTGTTGGAGGAGGAGATACGATTGCTTCAATTTCTAAACTTGGTATTGCTGATCAATTTTCTTTTGTTTCTTCAGGAGGAGGTGCAATGCTTGAGTATCTTGCGAACGGTACTTTAGAAGGAATAGAGGCACTTGAGATAGGTGCTAGAAGCTAGGTTCTGGCTCGGAAGATGCAGACATAACTGTGAGTCCATTATGATTTTGGTTCGTACCCGGTTTCTTTTCTTATAGCGTGCAAAACAAGTTCTTTTTCTCCTTCATTGTAACTTGTGCTTGGCCAAAAACCCTGAAGTCCATCACCGTGTGTTCTTGGAATAAGGTGAATGTGGAAATGAGGCACGTCTGTTCCTACAACGGTAAGTACCACAAAGTCGCATTGAGTTGCGCGTTGAATAAGAGGCATGAGCATCTTTGCTTTTGCAAAGGTCTCTTTCACCACCTCATCAGGGCTTTCTATAAGGTTGTTGTAATGCGCTTTAGGAATAAGTAATGTGTGCCCGCTTGATACGGGGTTGATATCAAGAAAAGCAATAGAATCTTGATCTTCCCATACCACACTTGCCGGTATTGTTTGTTCGACAATATTACAAAAAATACATGATTTCATGTGTGTACTATACCATGGGTATGAGGTGAGTTTGATACAATGCTTGGATGCAATATACAGTACGAGAGTTACCGAAAGATCATATATTTCCTGAAGCGCCCCTCATACTCCGTACTCTTTTTGGTGCGCGATCTATTCATACGAAAGAAGATGCTGATGCGTTTTTAAATCCAGATTATGATTTGCATG
>CAYVKU010000005.1:0-9371 GCA_964452305.1 uncultured Candidatus Saccharibacteria bacterium
AGCGGGTACGACTGTAATCGAAACCGCGACCTGTTTTGTGGTATCAGCAACTGCAAGAGCCTCGACTGTTGTTGAGCCGACACTGATGCCGGTAACCAACCCAGTATTTGACACGGTTGCAATTGCAGATGCTCGAGAGCGCCAGATGATGCCAGTGTTTACTCCGGCTGGACCAGAGACCACACCGACTAGTTGCCCCGTCTTCGTCACTTCAAGAGTGAGCGAGGTCGGAGATACTCCGATTGAAATACCTGCAACAGGCCGATTGAGAACCGACACGTTCAAGGTATCAAACCGTTGCTGGACTCCGAGTGTTGCTCGAGCGATGATACGCGCTGATCCCTGCGAGAGAGCAGCGACTCTACCATTTGCGTTTACCGATGCGATCGATTGCGCAGTCGAAGACCACTCAACCGAAACACCAGCAGTCGGTGACGAGAGTGTCGACACTTGAAGCGAATCACCTACATACATCGTCGCCGACTTCGGCGCGATCAAAAACGTAAACGTAGGCAACGGCTTCGGCACAACGGTGATGACGGAGCTTGCTTGCTTCGTCACACCATCGTTGCATCGAACTGTGAGCGTCACGACAGAGGTACCCTGAGAGATCGCAACGACACGTCCCGACTGATCAACAGTCGCAACCGCGTTTGACGATGACTCCCATGTAAGCGTCCACGTGTAGTTACCAGGACGAGAGACCTGCGCAGTGAGTACACTCACCTCGCCAATCTCAAGCGTGTCGGCCTTCGGACTCACGGAAACCGTGAGATCAGATGGCGGACAGGTAGAACACGTGATGGTCTTTTCGCACGCTGACAGTGCAGCAAGTGCAAGAAGACACGGAACGAGAAACCTGCTTCTCATGCTTTCCTCCCCTTTCTATAATTCGTGGATGTGAAGAACAACGTGCTACCGTTAATCTTACCATATTTATAATAGCATGTCAAACAGTTCTGTATTCGAGAAATAGACAAAAAGAAGCAGGCTTTTGAGGGCCTGCTCCGGGGTAAAACCTATGTGTGTTGGAACTTCGCGGAACTACGTCAATCTCTGAAACGACCCTTGAACACCTTCCTCATCGGAAGACTTGGTTCCATCGCAAGAGGAATTTCGTGCTCTCCAGTTTCGAGAGACATTTCGTTTTCTTCCGGCGGAACGCTGCGAAAGTGTGCATAGAGCACATTTTCTACATCTCTCAGATTACGAATCTCCAAGATCTCTGGAGTTGGTGCCATTTCATCCTGAAAACCACAATCGTCTTCTGGTTCATCGGGGAAATCGTCATCCTCATCTTCCACATCATCAACAAGATTGCGTGGAACAACCTCAGGAGGTGACGCCGAGAAACAAAGAACGACTTCCGACAGATCGGTAACACCAGAAAGGTCAGTAGACGCCATGTCACCGAGAAAACTCGGGTACGGACGTTCGTCGCTCTCATCACCCAATCCATCCAACGTTGCTTCAGTCACAGGAATCTGTTGCCGACGAGTCGGCTCATGCCGTCGTGCCATCGAACACCCCCGGTGGTGGAATACACATAAGACGAACTGCTTTCTTGAATATACCACGAATACTTTATTTGTCCAATGTTTGCAGATAGTCCGAAACAATACGTTCAACTTGAGAAGCATTTTCTGCTCCCATAAGAATATCGCGAAGCTCTTTTGCTCCATCCCATCCAGACACATACGCTTTGTAATGTTTTTTCATAAGAGCAAAACTTTTTGTATCTAAAAGCTCTTCAAATAATTTTGTATGCAAAACAAGGGTGCGGAGTTTCTCCGGAATCGATACATCACTGCGCTCTGAAAACAACCACGGGTTCCCAAAAATTGCACGACCAAGCATTACCCCATCAGCGCCCGTTGCCTCCACTTTCTTTCGCGCATCTTCGATATTCAACGCATCACCATTTCCAAAAATAAGCGTATCACTTCCCAACTCATTACGAATCTCAACGGCACGTTTTACAAATTCCCACCGTGCTGGAACTTTCGACATTTCTTTTCGAGTGCGTGCATGCACTGTTACAAGAGCGGGTTCTTCTTTCAATAATTCTGGAAGCCATGTCTCGAGCTCGACTGTGTTGTATCCAATACGAGTCTTTACGGAAACAGGAATGTCTTTCCCAGAATCACGTACACCACTCATTGCTGCGCGAATGACAGCTCGTGCATTTTCTGGATTTTTTATCATCGATGCTCCTGCACCTTGCTTTTCGATGGATCGATCAGGGCACCCCATGTTGATATCGATTCCATCAAAACCAAGTTCAGCTACGAGCTTTGCAGCTTGTCTCATGTATTCAGGATTTCCAGAAAATAGCTGAGCGACAATGGGACGCTCTGATTCGTGATAAATCAAATCTTTCATGAGTTTTCTTTTCCCTTCTTCACTTGCGCGAACAAGGCCGTCTGCGGATACAAACTCTGTCCACATCACATCAGGTTTTCCATGCTCTGCTATGACACGTCGAAATGAAGCATCGGTAACATCTGCCATCGGCGCTAACACAAATAGTGGTTTTTTAAGTGTCTTCCAAAAATTCATAAAGAGAACTATAAACAAATATGCACAAAAAATATAGATAAAAAGAAACCCCTCGCACACGTGCGAGGGGTTTCCTAACAGGATCGACATCTAGCCGTATCCGTCAGGAAGATGAAAACGAGGGAGAAGGGAGCCGGGTCCTCCGAGAGTCAAAACTCTCGGAAGTACCACGGGGTCAACATCGGCCAAACTCAGTGAAGTGAGCGACGGCTTCGAAAGCAATCACCAGACTGTCGCCGAGTGCCTTATTCGCGTTGGAAGATGCGCGTAGCGTAAGCGTATTGGGATCACCACGAGGGAGTCCCTGCTTGCCCTTATCAAACGGGCTCGCCGCCAGCATCACCGGAACCTTGATCTGCTCGACCTTGAAGGTCGTGCTGTGTACAACCGCAGAAGCGAGCGACCCTTCTTCCACGGCCAACGCGTAGTTGTCCCAACCCACCGGGTCGAACAACGAATCGCTGGGCATGGTGTCCTTCGAGATCTTCTCGGCCTTGAAATCCGTGCTTGCCTCAGCACGCAGATCATCAACAGGCGGTCCAACGGTCATGACCGTAAGGGTCATGAGTGACGCTGCCAAAGCGAGCGAGCGCACCCTCATGCGACACCTCCTCTCTTGGGAAGGTACATTCCGTTACCCTCATTGATAACGGTATATAAATCATAAATACAAAACTATTTTTTGTCAAAAATTCCACTTGCTAGTTCTTTTTCTGTAAAAGAAATCTGGGATCCGGGTGTATATACCCCTTCAATAATTCCCTTAGCGATACTGTTTTGAATAGTGTCTTGAATAGCACGAGAAAGCGCTCTTGCCCCGAAATGAGGATTGCTTCCTTTTTCTACAAGAAAATGAATAATCGCATCATTAATATGAAGAGTAATATTTTTTTCTTTTAATCGAAATTGCAATCGTCCCAAAAGAAGTTTAGCAATTTCTTTTAATTCTGTTTCTGAAAGTGGATGGAATAATACAATTCCATCAAATCGATTGAGGAGCTCTGCTTTAAATATTCCTTCTTTTATTATTGTCTCAACTGCTTCACCTTGAATGCGATCAAATGGGATCTGTTTTTTTATCGCATCTCGAATAAAATCTGTTCCTGCATTTGAAGTTGCAATAAATATAATATTTCGAGCGTTTATTTTTCTTCCGAAAGCGTCACGGAAAATACCCTCATCAAGAATTTGCAGGAAAATATCGTGCACTGACTCGTGGGTTTTTTCAAATTCATCAAGTAGCAATACTCCGTATGGATTATCACGAATCATGTGAGCAAGCACGCCAGAACCCGGAACATTTTTTGAGCCGAGAAGTTTTTCTACTCCATCAACTCCACTGTACTCAGACATATCAAGCCTTAACATGTTTTTTTCCGCTCCAAAAAACACCTCGGCAAGTGCTTTTGCGGTCTCAGTTTTACCTACTCCCGTTGGACCTAAAAACAGAAAAGACCCTATTGGTTTATTGGGATTTGAAAGTTCTGCTCGAGATCGTCGTATTGCATTTGCAATAGAAACAATTGCTTCTTCTTGTCCAACGATTCTCGTACGAAGCAAATCTTCAAGCTCTTCTAAAATCTTTTTTTCTTTATCTGGAAGGGTACCGTGAGAGACGCCTGTTTTTTGAGAAAGCGCAGAGAGTACATCTGATACATACACAACTGTTCTTTTTTGTTTTTTCGCAGATGCAATTGCTTCGTACAAAAGATCTACAGACGCAAAATACAGTGGGATTGTTGGCATATGTATCGACGCGAGCTCCACTGATTGATAGAGCGCCCCGAAGGTAAGAGTGACCGACTCTTCTTTTTCAATACCCTGAAACTCACCATACACATATGAGAAAACTGAATCCATACTTGGTTCTTTTACACGAATAACAGAGAATAATCTTACGAGTTCCTCGTGTGGCTCGATTGAAGTATGGAAATCTTCTGTGTCTGCAATAGCAATGATGCGAAGATGCGAAGAGCGCATAAATGGATTAATGATTGATACAAAAGAAACTCCGTAATCATTTCCTCTACGAATAAGCGCGGACATATCAGGAATCACAAAGGTAATATTTCCAGCTTTTTCTATTTGTAGAAAAATCAAAGATAGAGTTTTCTCAAACGTTATCGCATCTTCAACACGAGAAAGAAATAATTCTGTGCGAAGAACCAAAAATGATTGAGGGTCATTATTTCTTCTGCACTCTCGTGCATATGCCTCAACAATTTCCATTTTTCCTCCACCGGTATCACCCACAATGAGCACGTTAGATCCTCGTTGGGATGAAAGTGCGAGACTCATATCACGTGTCTCTTCTGGATGTAATTCGATATTAATCGAAAGGTCATATCGAAGTTCTTCACAAAAACGAAGAACGTAATACGCAATACCATACGCCCACTCTTTTCCAATCGGATGTATATTACTTAACGATTCGAGACTCCACCAACGTTCTTTTTGCATACGTGATCTTCGAATTTCTATCGCCATTAGAGCTGATTTCCAAAAAAGCTCTTTTGAAATTCCATGAGTAGCAAGAAATGCTTTGAAATCAGGATAAGATTCAATTAAAGAATATAAAAAACTTTGAATAGGTAGCTCTTTTTCTTTTGCGGTGATTTCTAATGTATGAGAAATGAGGTGGCGATGTTTCAAAAACATTGTTACATCTTGAAGATCAATTCCGGCTCGAATCGTTATTTCTTTTCCAATAGACGAACGGAGGAGGGTTTCGAGAGGATCTCCTTTTTTTGCATGCCATACCAACTCCGCACACTCATATTCATAAGGCAAAGAGTCTTCTTTCCACATATACGAATACACCACCGCATCAAGAAAGAGGAAGCAAAAATACACAATACTCAAAATAAAAAATCCTAAGGTTGCTTCTTTTTGAAACCCAGCAATCAAACCGAAAGCGGGAATGAGAAGGAGCATCATAAACAAAAACACAATTCTTGCTCCAAAGCGTAATACTGAATGCGGAATTACACTCTCAATCCAAAGTGGAAAAAAATATTCTTTGCATCGATTTAAAAAATCTTCGTGTGTGTTCATGATAAAAATAGTCGAACGATAATTGCAACCAAGAAAACAAACACGACAGGAAACAAAATCCATCCCAAGAATACTATTCCCCCTCCAAGTGCTACGAACAGAAATGCCAAAAGACCAAGAAAGATCACGAACGTTCGTATAACAAAACCAACTATCCGCATAAGTAGATTGGTAACAACTGACATCAAAAAAGTTTCTCCATCTGTATGACGCACTTCTTCAGTAAGTCTCCTCCACGGAACAAACAGCGTGCGAAACAATGTTGGGATCGAAAAGAAACGGTACGTGAAAGAAACAAGAGAAAACCAATTTTTCTTGAAGTCCCGAAGACCTCTTCCATAGTGCCAAGCAAAGTAGTGAGGAAGAAAGAGAAAACTATTCATGTACCAAGTATATATTAAATTGGTTCTTTTTTAACCACTATCCTATTCCCAAAACGCAAATCAATTGAATAGACCGTAAGCATCCCATTTTCTATCAGAGAAGTGGTTGGATCTTCGATAGCTGAAACAAGATTTAATAATGAAGCATCGGGATTTTCTGTTACAGAAAAAATAATTTTTGACCCGTTTGCGTATACCGCCTCCCCTGTCCCATCTTCAAAAACACGAATAGAAAGTGGTGACAGAGAAATTTTTTCCAGCCCCTTTCGATACTCTTCTAATATTTGAAATTGTGGTACCGGAAGAAACTGCTTACCAATTGGTATTTCACCGAAAAGCCCAAAATAAACAGGATACATATCTCCTGAGCTGAACTCAGGAACATCGCCAAAAATATAACCCGTACTATCCATCGCAAAACATGCATCACTTTCATCACACCAAAGTGCGAAAACAATGCGCTCACGAATCGACACCCGAAGAGTATCTAGTCCTTCGAGAGAGACAGCAACATCGCTAATTCTTGGATCGACACTTGAAACAGAATCAATTATTTCTTTTTTTGAATACGTAAACGCAGATCCTTTTTTGAGAAAAAGAAATGTATTACCAATAAGTGTATCTCGTACCACTTCTTCTACCAATAACAAATCGACAACTTTATTCCCCTCAACAACAATGTGCTTAATCGACAAAAATTCAGCGCGAGAAAGAGTAGCTGGAGTAATAATACAAACCAGAAAAACACAGAAAGCAAGAACAATAACGCGCACTCTTTGTTTGCGCTTTTTCCGCATCAGTTTCTCTGATCGCAGAATGGTCGCCATGTTATTTCTTTACAATTTTTTCTTGACCACCCATGTACGGACGAAGTGCCTCTGGAATAATAATTGATCCATCTGAATCTTGATTGTTTTCAATAAGAGGAATGAGGAACCGAGGGGTTGCGAGCGCGGTGTTGTTTAATGAATGCACAAATCGCATCTTTCCTTCTTTATCTTTGTATCGGATATTCAATCGTCGAGTTTGAAAATCATGGAAATACGAAGAAGAATGCGTTTCTCTATACGTATTTTCTGACGGCACCCATGCTTCGATATCATATTTTTTGACCTGACCAAGTCCAAGATCTCCACCGCAATTAACCACAACGTGATATGGAATATTAAGTGCCTGAAGAAGCTCTTCGGAGTTTTGTGTAAGCTCTTCGTGATGCTTCACCGACTCCTCATGACTTGCTTCACAAAGAATCACCTGTTCGAGCTTAAAGAATTCATGCACACGCATAATTCCTTTTGTGTCTTTTCCATGACTTCCTGCCTCTCTTCGAAAACATGGTGAAAATGCCAAAAATTTTATTGGCAATTCTGACTGCGCAATTACTTCGTCCATAAAATACCCCATGGTTGCAACTTCAGCAGTACCAGCAAGATAATCACCGTCTTGAGTTTTATAAAGATCTTCTTCGCTTTGTGGTAAGTACCCTGTACCCATGAATGGTTCACGTCGCACGAGTGACGGAGCAAGAAGCGGAGTAAATCCTCCCTTTTTTGCAAAATGATCCATTACAAAATTCCACAACGCAAAATTAAGTCGCGCTCCATCCCCAATTAAAAAGTATCCTCGAAATCCTGAAACTTTTGTTCCTCGATCAAGACTCAATATTCCCAGTGATTGCATGAGATCAATATGGCTCTTTGGCGCAAAAGAAAATGTCGGTTTTTCACCCCACACTTTTACTTCACGATTATCTTTATCAGACGCTCCTTCTGGAACTGAAATATCTGGAACGTTTGGTACCTGCACCATGAGAAGCTGCCACTCTCTCATAATTTCTTTAAGTTTTTCTTCTTCTTGTTGAAGATCTTCTTTGAGCGCTTTCATCTTCTCAATCAGATCAAGTTTTATTGTTGAATTTTCTTCGCGAACAATTCTTTCGCTAAATTCATTTTGTACTTTTCGTTTTTCTTCCACAGAAGCAAGGAGGGTTCGGCGCGAGTCATCGAGAGCGATGAGTGGAGTAACGTCAAATGGTATATTCTTTTTTCGAGCGGCCTCTTTTATGAGATCGGGATTCTCCCGAATAAATTTAATATCTAGCATAAATCCTAGTGTATCATAAGTGATATAAGGAAAAATGGCCTACTCCATAAAAAAACTGGAGAAACGTGCTTACCCACAGGGACTCCTTGAAATTCCAGAGCCTCCGAAAGCCCTATGGTATGCCGGCGAAAAACCAGACGAAAACCGCACTCTTATTGCTTTTGTTGGATCGAGAAAATATACCCCTTACGGAAGAACTTCATGTGTACATATTATTGAAGGGTTGAAAAACTACCCTGTCACCATTGTTTCTGGTCTTGCCTACGGAATTGATTCTATAGCTCACAGAACAGCACTTGATGTAGGTCTCCCTACCATTGCAATTCCTGGATCAGGATTGGACCCACGAGTAATCTACCCTCGAGCACATGCAAACCTTGCGCAAGAAATTGTAAACAAAGGTGGCACACTCATTTCTGAACTTGATCCAACACAAAGTGCAGCTGCGTGGACATTTCCCGCACGAAACAGAATCATGGCAGGTATTTCACAAGCAATTGTTGTAATTGAAGCAGAAATTCCTTCAGGCACACTCATCACCTCGCGATTAGGCACTGAATACAATAAGGAAGTACTCGCTGTTCCTGGCGATATTTTTTCTCCTCAATCAAAAGGATCCAATATGCTCATTTCACTTGGTGCGAGTGTCTGCAGATCAGGAGAAGACATTCTACGAGCACTCGGGATTCCTCTTAGAGAACACAGAGAAACACTAATAGATATCGAATCAAGAACTGATGATGAAAAACTCATTCTCTCGCTTCTTACAAATCCGAAATCTCGCAGTGATCTTTTACGGGAAACGAATCTTAACTTTCAGAGATGCAACATCGCGCTCATGCAACTTGAACTTGATTCAATCATTGAAGAACACATGGGAGAAATTCGCAAAAAAGAATAGGAAATAATGAATCTTAAATGGTGACATTCGTTCTTTGTGGGTCATTCTTTATTTTGTATGTTATCCACTGATTGTTTGCATTCAAAAAATATCTAGTGTACTAATGTATCGCAATGGCACGAAAATCTGGCATCAAATTGCTTATTGTAGAGTCACCTGCAAAAGCAAAGACCATATCAAAATATTTAAACGACGAATACGAAGTTCGCGCGTCTATTGGACATGTGCGTGATTTGCCAAAATCAAATAAAAAAGCAATCGATATTGAAGGAGGATTCATTCCTCACTACGAAATATCAAAAGGGAAAGAGAAAGTAATCCGCGAAATCCGCGATCTTGCAAGCGCAGCTCACGAAGCTGCTCGTGCACCA
>CAYVKU010000005.1:9381-19329 GCA_964452305.1 uncultured Candidatus Saccharibacteria bacterium
GGATCGAGAAGGAGAAGCTATTGCTTGGCACATTGCTGAAGCGGTAAAGCTCAAAAAACCAAAACGTGTTGTTTTTCACGAAATCACCAAAGACGCAGTGACTGAAGCAATGAAACACCCGCGTTCCATTGATCTTAATCTTAAAACCGCACAAGAAGCGCGTCGGGTGCTCGATCGCCTTGTGGGATATGATCTCTCAGGTCTTATTTGGAAAAAAGTTCGCTACGGACTATCAGCAGGTCGCGTGCAATCACCCGCACTTCGCATTCTTATGGAACGCGAACGTGAGATACGTGCATTTATTCCAGAAAAATTCTGGGTTCTTGGTGGAACATTTTCTGATGGAAAAGGAAATGAATTTCCTCTTACGTGCGACGAAGAACCTAATACAGAACAAGTTGCACTTCGTATTAAAAACATCGCAGAAAAAGAAGCGTGGCATATTCACGATATTAAAGAATCTGAAGTAAAACGCGCTCCTCGCCCACCGTTTATTACCTCTACACTACAACAAGCTGCGAGCTCTCGTCTTGGATTTTCGCCATCAAAAACCATGGGTGTAGCTCAAAAGCTATATGAAGCAGGACTCATTACCTACATGCGTACAGATAGCGTGAACCTGAGCAAACAAGCAGTTGCTCAAATTGCCGATATCGTAAAGACGAGTTTTGGAAATGAATATGTAGCAGTGCGCACATGGAGTACAAAAAGTAAAAATGCACAAGAAGCTCACGAGGCTATCCGACCATCTAATGTGGCGGTGAAATCAGCAGGCACAACTGAAGAGCAGAAGAAATTATACTCACTTATCTGGCAAAGAACCGTTGCTTCACAAATGACTGATGCAAAACTCATGCGTACAAAAGTATCGGGAATAGTAGAAAGTAAATCAATTCCAACATTTTCCATTAATGGATCACGAGTCTTGTTTGATGGATGGTTGAAAGCTGATCCTCGCGCTCGACAAGAAGACATTGAAGTACCGAATGTAAAGAAAAACGATGCGATTACTCTTGTATCCCTTACAACTGAAGAAAAAGAAACAACACCTCCAAATCGATACTCGGAAGCTGGACTTGTGAAAGAACTCGAAAAACGAGGAATTGGACGACCGTCAACATATGCATCCATTATCAAAACACTTATTGATCGCGGATACGTCACAAAAGAAAGTCGAGCACTCACACCAACAGATACCGGAGATGTAGTAAGTTCTTTCCTTGAGCAAAACTTCACTGATTACATCAGCGATAGCTTCACCGCGGAAATGGAAGACAAACTTGATGATATCGCGCTCGGAAAACGAAAGTACGAACATACTCTCAAAGAATTTTATGCACCATTTCATAAGGAAGTGAAAACGAAAGAAAAAAGTGAGAAGATCACCAATCTTGGAGTTGCAGATCCTAATCACGTCTGTCCTATTTGCGGGAATGGAATGATTATCAAACTTGGGAAAAATGGGAAGTTTCTTTCTTGCGAACGTTTTCCTGATTGCAACGGAGCTCGTACACTAGACGGAACCGCGCTGGAAGGACCGAAAGACACCGGAGAATTGTGTCCGAAATGTGAGAAAGCTAATCTTGTTGAACGAGATGGACGATTCGGACGATTCATCGCGTGTTCTCGATATCCTAAATGTAAATTTATTAAAAAAAGTCCCGAAGAAGAAGCGAAAGGAAAAACAGGAGTTGCATGTCCTGATTGTAAAACGGGAGAAATGGTAGAGCGACGCGGACGATTCGGAATATTCTTCTCGTGTAGCAACTACCCTGATTGTAAAAATGCAATTAAAACACGACCTACTGGAGAATTATGTTCTTACCCACGCGACTGGGGTCCATGCGGAAAACTTATGATGGAAGGCACGAAAACGATTCCGGTACGATGCTCCGACAAAACGTGTCCAAACCACAACCCTCACAAACTCACTAAATAGAATCAAACTGCACAAGTAATAATAAAAATGCGGTCGCATTTTTATTATTACTTTATTTTTGCATATATTTATGAATTACATACCGAGTCATTGCCTTTCTTTTGCTTCGCTATAGAATGACATTATGGTACCCCTTCAAGAAATCCAACAGATTCTCGCAGGTACAAAGGAAGATTCTGAGCTTCTTCAAAAAGCCTATGCATATGCAAAAAAAGCTCACGCGGGTCACACACGATTCTCAGGAGAACCCTATTTCGTCCACCTCTCAGAGACTGCAAAAATCCTCGCTGAATATGGTATGGGATCTCAAACAATCGCAGCGGGTTTGCTTCACGACACCCTTGAAGACGTCGACATAAAACCAGAAGATCTCGAAAAAGAATTTGGATCAGAAATACTATTTCTTGTAGAAGGAGTGACGAAACTCGGAAAACTTCGCTATCGAGGAACAGACAGACACAACGAAAGTCTTCGAAAACTCTTTGTTGCAATGTCGCAAGACATTCGTGTACTTATGATTAAACTTGCCGATCGTCTTCATAATATGAGGACACTTGCCTACATTCCCGAAGAAAAACAAAAGCGTATCGCAAACGAAACGCTTGAAATATATGCACCTATTGCTTACCGACTTGGTATACGAAAACTTTCACGTGAACTTGAAGACCTTGCCTTTCCATATGTCTATCCAGAAGAATACAAAAAAATTCAGTCGGATATGAAACGACGCTACGAAGATAATGTGGAGAGTCTTGAAAAATTCTTAAAATCAATTAAAAAAGCTCTTGCGAAAGAAGGGATCACAAACGTAAAAACAGAATATCGAGTAAAAGGATTGTGGAGTTTGTTCAAAAAAATGCAATCAAAAAAAATGCATATCGATGAAGTGCTTGATGTACTCGCCATCCGAGTTATTGTTCCCCAATCTGATGAGTGTTATCGCGTACTTGGTATTATCCACGCACAATGGAGACCACTTCCAGGAAAAATTAAAGATTACATTGCATTCCCTAAACCAAATGGATACCGTGGACTTCACACGACAGTATTTACCGGAGACGGAAATGTGGCAGAAGTGCAGATAAGAACAGAAGAAATGCATAAAGAAAGTGAGTACGGTATCGCATCACATATTGGATACAAACAATCAGGCACTGTTTCTCAAAGTCTTGATTGGGTTAACCACCTACTTCCTAAAAGTAATCACGCTCGCACCAACGTTCATACAGGAAACAAAAAAGATGTACCTGGATGGATTAAAGATCTTGTTCAACACCACGCATCAGAAGGAGATAACGAAAAATTTCGAGAAGGACTTCGCAGTGATTTTTTTGAAAGACGTATATTCGTCTTTACTCCACATGGTGATGTAGTTGATCTACCGACCGATTCAACTCCCATTGATTTTGCGTACACCATTCACTCAAACATTGGAGATCATATGGCTGGAGCAAAAGTAAATGGAAAAATGATCTCACTCGACACAAAACTACAGCACGGAGATATTGTTGAAATTATCACCAAAGCAAGTGCGAAACCTAACAGTAAATGGATCGATAACGCAAAAACCACAATGGCAAAGCGTCACATTCGATCAGCATTACAAAAAATGAAAAAAACTAAATAGAGAAATTCTTTACAGAATATATTTCTTCGTCCTCGTCTTTCTTTACTTCTTCAGGCGCACGATCATCAACAAGTTTTGTATCTTCAGGAGCGTTTTCTTGCACAAGAGGAGAAGATTCACCAAGACTTGCTTCATGACGCTTTAATGATTCGTTGGGATCACGAACAGTATCAGATCCGATCATATCAAGAAGAGCTTTCAGATCTTCATTTGAGAAAAAGTCAATCATAATCTTTCCTCCAACTTCCCTTCGTTCAATTTGAACACGAGTGCCCAAAGAATCTCAAGCTCAACAAGTTCTGGATCAAATCCATATTCTTTCTTTCTTACTCGATCAACCGCTATACGTCGCGCAATTTGTTCTGCTTCACGAACCGTAAGTTTTTTGAAAACAATTTCTTTGAAAAGGACTGATTGCTCATCAGGACGATCAGAGAGCATGAGAAGAGGGCGTGTGTGTCCTTCACTAATTTTTCCTTGAGAAAGTGCCTCAAGAAGGTCCGGAGGTAGAGCGAGCAGACGAAGTGTGTTTGAAACATATTCTCGACTCTTACCCACTTTTTGCGCAATCGTTGCGTGCTTAAAACCAAATTCATTAGCGAGACGCTCGAATGCTCGTGCTCGATCAACAGGATTCAAGTCTTCACGTTGAATGTTTTCGATAATCGCAAGTTCAAGCTTCATTAAGTCTGTGTCATCACCTGTTTTGATGAGTACCGGAACTTGTTGCAATCCTGCAAGACGAGAAGCGCGAAGACGTCGTTCTCCTGCAATTAATTCATATTTAACACCCAAACCTCCTTCGGGTTTTTCAAATTCTTTTCGAGTAACAACAAGTGCTTGCAGTACACCATACTGGCGAATGGAATCAGAGAGACTTTGGAGTTCTGGCTGACTAAATTCCCGGCGAGGTTGAAATGGATTTGGTTCGATCTTGTCGACATCAACCCAAAAAATTGAATCATTATAAAACTGTGACATGCGCGTATTTTATCACAGAGAAACAAAACTCGGTATTGAGATACGGTTCATTTTGTAGTAATTTATAGCGCAATGCCGGGGTGGCGTAATGGTAGCCGCGCTCGACTCAAAATCGAGTCCCGCAAGGGGTGGAAGTTCGAGTCTTCTCCCCGGCACACGAACGAAGTGAGTGGTTGGAACGTGCAAATAGTTTTGCACGTGAGGAGAGACTCGAAAAGGTTCTTCTGTATTCTATCTTGATAGAATAGAAAACCTGTACTGACCCTGTAAGGGTCGAGTCTTCTCCCCGGCACAGTAAAAGAGCTAGCGACAGAATCTGATACAGCAAGAAATTGAAAGTCATAATAAGTTCACGGTCGTGAAGTTATTATGACTTTTGTATATATGGATATATAGACCCGCGTAACTCATTATTTGACTTTTTTATTTATATGTGATATTATTGACATTAGAACTTAAGAACCACAAACCTTCTATTGCCGAGGTAGCCATGTGCCGAAGTAAAGGCGCCGCAGGAATTTTCCTTCTGACCAAAGATGGAAAAGTACCTACGGTGCTCGACAAAGAAAAACCGGTTCCCCATCTTTGGAAATTCCCAGGTGGGACCATTGAACACGGTGAATCGAACGAGGCATGCGCGCGTCGAGAACTGTACGAAGAAACTGGTTTCGCAATCGATATCAGGGATCCGGACAAATTCCCGCTCACACTCATCAGTACCTATTCTGGAGAGGGTTATACTTACTCTCTATTTGGGTACTACGATAAGCGTGAATCGCCTGAAATCAACCTTGTACCAGGACTAGACGGTGAGGAGGTCCGGTTTTCAGACATTACCACACTCTGTGGCCGTGAATTTCTTCACAGGCACTACACGCTGGCAGAAGAAGCAATTCAGATGGTTCAGTACAATGGCGTAGAGGGATTCGTTGAGTTTCTATACAAAAAAGATTCAAACCGTGTGCACTAATTGTGTACACGGTTTTCTTATTTATAGATACGTGTATAGTGTTCGGCATGAAAAACAATAAGCCCAAAGTAATTGCAATCGTTGGACCTACTGCAAGTGGCAAAAGTTCACTTGCAATTTCTCTTGCAAAAAAATGGAACGGGGAAATTGTTTCTGCAGACTCAAGACAAATATACAAAGGGCTTGATATTGGTTCTGGAAAAGTCACTAAAAAAGAAATGGACGGGATTCCTCATTACATGCTTGATGTATGGAATCCAAAATCTCAAATAAGTGTGAGTCAATATACAAAAAAAGCACACAGTGTAGTGAAAGATATAGTAAAAAGAAAAAAGCTTCCTATTATTTGTGGCGGGACTGGTTTATATATCGATTCACTCTTATTAGGAGAATCGTTCCCAAATGTTCCACCAAATAAAACACTTCGAGCTTCACTCCAAAGAAAAGATACCGCTTCCCTTTTTGCGCAATTAAAAAAACTTGATCCTCGTAGAGCAGAATCGATTGATCCTCACAATCGTGTTCGGCTGGTTCGAGCAATAGAAATTGCTCAGTCACTTGGAAGAGTGCCGACTCGATCATTTTCTTATCCTTACGACGTATTATGGATTGGTATCGATATCTCTTCTCAGGAACTAGAATCGAAAATAAAAACACGACTCATCGCTCGAATGAAGAAAGGTATGGTAGGAGAAATTAAAAAACTCCACAACGAAGGTGTTTCTTTCAAACGTATGTATGAACTAGGTCTTGAATATCGATACATATCTTTGTTTGTACAAAAAAAGATCACTAGAGAAGAATGTGTAGAATCTCTCGCGAAAGAAATCATTCGCTATGCAAAAAGACAGATGACGTGGTTTAAAAGAAACAAACACATTGTTTGGATAAAACCAAACTCAAAAGATGCAAACACACTGATATCGATATTTCTTTCAATTGACAAAGATTCTCGCGCATGAAAAAGTGAACAGAGAACCCACCTCTAAGGAGGACCCGTGATCTTTCAAAAGCTTTCGTTTGAAGGCGCCCTCGTCACAGTCACTGCGTTTGTCGTCGTGCTTATTGGATGTGTATTACTCAGTGCGATGATTGTGACATATCAATTTCCAAAACATTCGTTTCTTGGACTCCTGATCATCCTTTTAGGATGCGGGGCTATCCGCTATACAGCGGAAAGCATACTTTCAAAACACTACTTTGACCACGGAGATACCGATGCTTCAGAAACGAGCACTTCCTCGGAATCATGAGAAGCGATTTGGATTCCCAACTCTTCTTTTGGGTATCTTTCTCGTTGCAACAGGATTCACACCGGCAATCTGGATTGGAGTAGTATTTTTCATTATCTCGCTCTTTGGTTTTCCTCCAAGGATAATCAGTAAAGACTGACTCCGCACTCATGTGCGGAGTTTTCTTTTCCAAACGTGCCTAATCTGCTAGGATACAGTGCATTCGGGAGCTTAGTTAAGTGGCATAACTGCGGTCTCCAAAACCGCTGTCGAGGGTTCGATTCCTTCAGCTCCCGCATATATAATAAAAAACTGCCATCTGGCAGTTTTTTATTTCTTTGCTTCTTTAAACACAACTCGCTTTCGAAGCTTTTTGCTGTATTTTTTTAGCTCAATTTTGCGCTCAACTTTCTTTTTGTTTTTGCGCGTATGATAAACCTCTCCGGTCTCCTTGTTTCGAATAAGTATAAGATGGTCTTGTGACATGCGAAATAGGATACCATAGACCCCAAAAAAGGCAACTATACAAAAACAGCCCCTGTAAGGGCTGTTTTTGATATTGGTGCGTAGAGAGGGATTCGAACCCCCGTAGGCATAAAGCCGGTAGATTTACAGTCTACTGCGATTGACCACTCCGCCACCTACGCAACTAAGTATTTTAGATACTTTTTATGCTCAATACTTATCTCATTTCTACACTCCATCTTATTCCACGGAATAAGATATTGATCACCTTTTTGTGTAAAAACGAACAGTACATCAAACGAATCTTTCTTATATTTCTTTGTATAGTTGAAAGATTGATTTCCGCCCGTAATTCTTAAACCAACCTTACACTCACCAGTTTTATATAAGCCAGCAAATTTTACTTGAACCTTTTGCAAAAGTCCATCCTTTTCCACAACCAAATCGTAATCACTTTTATCACCGATAGGAAGGCAAACTTCAAATCCCGAAGCTAGAAAATATGAAATAGCGCGACCAACAGCTATATCTCCTTTTGTTTTTGTATTCACGTAATATATTATAACAGACTCATACGCTGTTATAATCTCTAAGACTTTCTAGCTTCTTTTGAAGTCTCTTCGATAAGGTTTTCTACCCAAAGACTTCCCTTTCTACCTTTTTTCACATCAAACGTGAACTGACCATTCTTCACACCAACTGCAATAGTACCTCCCTTCAAAACTCCTTTCGAAATCATAAGAGATGCAATTGGAGTAAGGATTTTATTTTGAATCAAACGCTTGAGCGGTCGTGCACCGTACTGAGGGTTATATCCTTCTTTAGTAAGAATCTCGAGCGCATCTTTGTTTATTTCAAGCGCAATTTCTTTTTCATACAATCGATGCACAACTTGCTTTACTTGGATTTCCACTATTTCTTTAATCGCTTCCGGTGAAAGAATGTTGAAAAGAATAATATCATCAAGACGATTCAAAAATTCTGGACGGAAATGTGCCTTCACTGCTTCCATAACCTTATCTTTCGTCTCTTCATATTGTTCTTTGTCTGCTTTCTTTTCAGCAAACCCAATTCGCTCCATTTTATCAATGTATTGGGCTCCGATATTTGAAGTAAGAATAATTACTGTGTTTTTAAAATTCACAGTTCGTCCTTTAGCGTCAGTAAGTCTTCCATTATCAAGAACTGAAGAAGAATGTTAAATACTTCTGGATGCGCCTTTTCAATTTCATCAAAAAGAATCACTGCGTATGGTCGATGACGTACCATCTCTGTCAGATTTCCTCCTTCTTCGTGACCAACATATCCAGGAGGAGCACCGATCAATTTCGAGACCGCATGCTTTTCCATAAACTCAGACATATCAACACGAATGAGCGCTTTCTCATCATCAAACATGAATTCAGCAAGCGCTTTCGTAAGTTCCGTTTTTCCAACACCTGTTGGTCCAAGGAAAATAAATGAACCGATTGGTCGATTTGGATCTGAAATTCCCGCTCGAGACCGTTTTACCGTATCAGAAATCTTTTGCACCGCTTCGTCTTGCCCTACAATTCTTCGCTTCAAAAACTCTTCCATACGAGAAAGTTTTTCCGCTTCTTGTTCAAGCATTCGTGAGACAGGAATTCCTGTCCATCGAGAAACGATTGAGGCGATATCTTGCTCAACAATTTCTTCTTTCAAAATTCTTCTTGAACTCTGCAAACGCTTCAGTCTTTTCATTTTTTGATCAAGTTCTGCTTCCAACGAAGGAATTTTTCCATATCGAATCTCAGCAGCAAGCGCTAAATCCACCTTTGCTTCCGCCGCTTCAGCATCAAGTCTTAATGTTTCAAGTTCTTTTTTGATATTTTTTATATCGCCTACTGTTTCCTTTTCATTTTTCCACTTCAATTCAATTTCTTGAGTCTTTTCTTTCAAATCAGCAATTTCTGCTTCTATTTCTTTTACGCGCGCTTTTGCTTTTGTATTTTTTGCATCAGAAGAAACTTCTTTTTTAAGCGCTTCTCGTTCTATCTCAAGCTTCATCACACGAGCATTTGTCTCCTCAAGAATAGGAGGCATATTTTCAAGAGAAATTTTTAAGTGCGAAGATGCTTCATCAATTAAATCTACTGCCTTATCAGGAAGGAAACGATCGGTAATATATCGAGATGAAAGATTCACCGCAGCCACGATAGCGTCATCAGTAATTCTTACTCCGTGATACAGCTCATATTTTTCTTTCAAACCTCGCAAAATAGTAATTGCATCTTCTTGAGATGGTTCGTTTACATACACAGGCTGAAATCGTCGAGTAAGAGCGGGGTCTTTCTCGATGTGTTTTTGATATTCCTTGAGCGTAGTAGCTCCAATAGCACGCACTTCTCCTCGAGCAAGAGCGGGCTTTAACATATTTGAAGCATCGAGCGATCCTTCAGCAGCTCCGGCACCAACAATAGTATGAATTTCATCAATAAAGAGAATGATTTTCCCTTCAGCTCGCTCTATTTCTTTCAAAATATTTTTAAGTCTTTCTTCAAACTCTCCTCGATATTTTGTTCCTGCAATAAGAAGTCCGAGATCAAGAGAAACAAGCTCTTTATCTTTAAGCGAATCAGGAACGTTACCACTTGCCATTCGAATCGCAAGACCTTCGACAATAGCTGTTTTTCCAACTCCAGCCTCACCAATCAAGATTGGATTATTTTTTGTACGACGAGACAAGATCTGAATAAGTCGACTAATCTCTACA
>CAYVKU010000005.1:19343-28268 GCA_964452305.1 uncultured Candidatus Saccharibacteria bacterium
TTGTTTTGGCTCGCGAGCTTTGTAAGGCTTCTTGTGTACTTAAGAATTGATTTGAGTTTCTTAGGTTCTTTTTCTGCATTACTTTTTGCCTCCCTTAATTCTTCAATCACGCGAACGACCGCTGAGTGTTCTAATTTAAAACGCACAAGTAAATCACGTGCAGGACTTGGAGTATCAAGTGCAGATAAGAAAAGATGTTCCGTTGAAACAAACTCATCATTCATTCCTTGAGCAACCTTCAAAGAAGAATCAATCACTTGCGCAAGTTCCGGGGTAAGAAAAATTTGGTATGAGGGAGCAATGGTTCCAGATTGCTCAGGAGAATCAATCGATTCAAGAAGTGAATCCGTAAGAAGAATCGTATCAATCTCAAGTCTGTCTAAGATTGAAGAAACGATGCTTTCTTCTTGCAAAATAAGAGCCGCAAGAAGGTGCATTGGACCTACATGATTTTGACCACGTTCAATTGCTAGTTCATGGGCTTTTCGAATCGCTTCTTTTGCACGAGTAGTAAACTTATTAAATGATGGTGGCATGTCCGCTATATTACTTGACTAATTAAGTAAAAGCAAGAAACCTGTTATTTATTGAAGAGGATACTTTGAAATCTCTTTTCTCACATACATAATCGGCACAAATGACTGCGCTTCGTCTCCTGCACTCGAACGAATTCCTACCACTTCTCCATTTAAATTAAACAAAGGAGCTCCTACTACCCTAGCAACGTCTTTTATATCAGTGCGAATAAGAAGTGCATCTTTAGAATCAGGAGCAGAATCAATACTTGCTACGCGACCCATCGAAACAACATTTTTCTCTTCTCCATCAAATGTAATGATTGTTTGTCCAAGCTGAGGTTGATTGATCCCCACAGAAACAGGCTCGATCGTAATTGGTTTGTTTTCTTCTTTAATAATGCGGAAAAATGCAATTTTGTTTTCAGCATCTGAACCTAAATATTTCATCTGGTATGAATCCCCCTCAGAAGTTTTTCCTGTATAAGAAGTAGCTCCGTTTGCAAAATCACGTTTTGCCGAAACTACCAATCCATCTTTATTCAAAAGAAAACCAATTCCATAAAATCGATTTACACCATCTGAAAGTGCGTTATCGGTAATACGCAAAACACTTTTTGTATTTTTTGAAATTGCACCAATAACCTGATCTTCTTCTTTAACAACTACAGTGACTTCACGTACAGATTGCGTTCCGTCGTTATTAGTAATCGTTCCAGCTTGCTCAATGGTTTTTTCAACAACACGATTGATCACTTGGGTGACAGACGGAGGCGCCTCTTGAAGAAGAGAAACGGTAATAATTCCTGTTGCAATAGAAGTGACAAAACTTACAAAAAGAGTAAGTAGTACGAGTTGATTTTTATTTAAATCTTCCATACTTGTATGATAACAATCTCGACCACGAAATGAAAGCTACGGATTCACAATTGCATCATGAATACAAAGAATTGCGTAATCAATATCTTCTTTTGTTGTTGATCTTCCAAGAGTAATCCGCAACGACGACGTGTCACATGGATGCGCTTTTGAAAGTAATCCGATTACATACGAAGAATTATTTTCTGAAAGCGAACGACATGAACTTGATGGAGAAACGAGAATTCCCCGCGCATCAAGTTTAAGTACAAGATATTCAGAATCAACATCTGGAATACAAATATTTACATTATTTGCCAACCGACGTTCTTCATGCCCATTCATGTGAACATGGGGATGTCTTTTTTGTATTCCTTTCCATAGTCGATTACGAAGTGCCGATTCAATATTCTTTCTCTCTTCCCGCTCTTCTTTAGCAACACGAAGTGCTGTTGCAAAACCTACAATCACTGCAACGTGTTCTGTTCCTGATCGTTTTCCAAATTCCTGACCACCACCTACAATATGAGCCTGCATGAGCACATCCCCTTTCATAATAAGAGCCCCGATACCTTTTGGCCCGTAGACTTTAGCGCCATCAAGAGTCATCAAATCAAGACCAAGAAAAGGCAAACGAATATCTTCATACAAAAACGCTTGTCCAATATCACTATGAACATAAGGATATTGATTGAGAGTCTTTTTTTGTTTTTTGTAGTGACGAACCTCGCGAGTGATACCACGAATATCCTGAATCGTGCCGATTTCATTATTGGCATACATCACTGATACCAAAACTGTTTTTGATGTAAGCGCATTTCTTACTGATATTGGATCGACAAATCCATCTTCTGAAATAGGAAGATATGTCACATCGACTCCTTCACGCTCAAGCACTCGAGCAGCTTCCAGTATTGCAGGATGCTCAAACGAAGAAACAATAAGATGAGGTTTTTTAATATGCTTTTTCGCTTCTCGTACAATTCCAAAAAGAGCAAGGTTGTCTGCCTCTGTGCCACTTGATGTAAAAATTACCTCATGAGGAAGAGCTTGCACAGTTGTAGCAATTTCTTTTCGCGCTGTTTCAATCACTTTTCTTATAGCAACACCCTCTGCATACAACGCTGAGGGATTTTCAAAATGATTAAAAAGAAACGGCTTCATTGAACGTGCCACCTCTGCACGAATTGGAGTTGCAGAAGCGTGATCAAGAAAAATTCTTTTTTTCTTATAAGCACTTTTTTTCATCAACATTTTTTACCATAAAATAACGAACTCGACTAGAGCTTTTGCCAAACCCTTCATTTATATGTATAATCGTTTCTGCTTTGCTTTAAAGTCTTGCGTATGCCTATCGTCTCTCTCGACATCCTTCTTTATGCGTTAATTGGAATCACAATTCTCCTTGTCTTGTGGATTATCAAAATGGAAATGCGCCTTACCCGCATGCTTCGAGGAAAAACAGGTAAAGATATCGAGGACACAATCGTCTCTCTTGAAAAAGATATTAATGAGATGAAAGATTTCCGTCTTCAATCAATTGGATACATGAAAAACATTGAAGCGAGGCTCAAGCGAAGTATCCAATCAGCAGAAACAATTAGGTTTAATCCTTTTAAAGGAACTGGTTCGGGAGGAAATCAAAGCTTTTCAAGTGCACTTTTGAATGAAAAAGGAGACGGAGTAGTATTCTCTAGCTTGTATTCGCGGGAGCATGTAAGCATCTACGCAAAGCCCCTCAAAAAATTCCAATCAGAATTTGAACTGACCGGAGAAGAAAAAGAAGCAGTCAAAAAAGCGAAAGAATCACTTTCGTACGAATCACATGAATAACGGAGAAAATAACACAACACGACCACCTGTCATTGTAGTGATGGGACATATCGATCATGGAAAATCGACTCTTTTAGACTATATACGTAGTACAAATATCACTGAGAAAGAATCTGGTGGTATTACCCAGCATCTTTCTGCATACGAAGTCGCACACGAAACAAAAACGGGTGATAAAAAAATGATTACGTTTCTAGACACCCCTGGTCACGAAGCATTTCAAGCAATTAGAACACGGGGCGCAAGCGTTGCTGACATTGCCATTCTTGTTGTGGCAGCTGATGACGGAGTAAAACCTCAAACACTCGAAGCTCTTCGGGTAATCCAAGAAGACAATATTCCTTTTGTCGTTGCAATCAACAAAATTGATAAATCAGGAGCAAACGTTGATCGTATAAAACAAAATCTTGCGGAACACGATATTTTTGTTGAAGGATACGGAGGAAATATTCCATGGGTTGCTATTTCTGCAAAAACGGGAGAAGGAATTCCTGAACTTCTTGATCTCTTACTCTTGGTTGCTGAACTTGAAGATCTGAAAGGAAACCAGAATACTCACGGCAAAGGAATTATTATTGAGAGTAATCTTGATACAAAAAAAGGAATCGCAGCTACAGCAATTATGACTGAAGGAACTCTTCATAAAGGAGAATTTGCTGTTTGTGGTGGGAGCGTTGCTCCACTTCGCATGATTGAGAACTTTCTTGGAAAACCTATTCAAGAAGCCTCTATTGGTACTCCTGTTCGTATTATTGGATGGGATACCCTTCCTCCTGTAGGAAGTACATTTGTATGCATCGCCGATAAAAAAGATGCTGCTCTCATTGCAAAACAATTCACTCTTGATGAGAAAAAAAGCGCAACACGAGAAGTAATTGATGAACGAATAAAAATAATTCCTCTTATTGTAAAAGCAGATGCAGCAGGAAGTCTCGATGCGCTCGTTTACGAAATAGGAAAAATTGGAAACGATCGAATTGTACCTAAAATTGTAATTGCAGGAATCGGCCCAATTACTGAAAACGATATACGAACCGCAAGCACTGATCCAAACACTCTTATTATTGGATTCCACACAAAGCCAGATCCGAAAGCAGATAGCCTTGCGCTTCGACTCGGAATTTCAATACATACATTCGAAATTATTTACAAAATGACAGAGTGGCTTGAAGAAGCAATGAAGAATCTCACTCCGTCCGTTGAAATTGAACAAATTACCGGCGTTGCAAAAATCTTAAAAACATTTAGCAGAACAAAAGACAAGCAGGTGCTCGGCGCACGCCTTGAAAGTGGCACTCTTTCTCTTGGAGATGTGGTGCGTGTAATTCGTCGAGAATCAGAAATTACTCGAGGAAAAATCAAAGAACTTCAGCAAACAAAACAAAAAGTAACAACCGTAAGCGAAGGAGAATTTGGAGCAATGATTGAAGCAAAATTCGACATTGTTCCCGGTGATTATATTCACTGTGTTACCATTGTTCGATCATAACTATGTCTCATCGAAACGAAAAACTTCCAGAGCTCATGATGCATCTTTTTGCAGAATGGATTTCGATTGAATCAAATCGAACATCGCTTATCACTGCAACAAGTGCTCGACTATCTGAAAACGGAAGGCAACTCAATCTCTACTACACAGTATTACCTGAAGAAAAAGAAAATGCTGTAGCTGATTTTCTTTCTCGAAGAAAAAGAGATTTCTTTGCATTTGTTGACACCAAAGCTCGAATAGGAAGAATGCCTGAGGTGCGTTTTGAACTCGACAGAGGTGAAAAGAATCGACAGCGAATTGATTTATTGCTCAAAAATGAGTAAGATTTCGTTCGCGTAGACACCTCGACCTCACTTCTACGTATAGTAGAATAAAGTCTCTGGCGTAGTGGCGAAGTTGGTCAACGCGGCGGTCTGCAAAACCGCTATGCACCGGTTCGATCCCGGTCTACGCCTCCCGTTCTTGAAATGCCCGAGTGGCGGAATTGGTATACGCAGTCGACTTAAAATCGGCGGCCTCACGGCGTGTGGGTTCGATTCCCACCTCGGGCACCAAACTCACAAAAATTATTAATAATTTTTGTGAGTGAATATAGAATAAAAGAATGTAGAATAAAGAACGTTAAGTATTCTAATTCGCCATTCTTTGTTCTTTATTCAGTGATTACAACGCATGCGTCCATAGCTGTCTTGGCTGATTAGCGAGAAACTATGTGGTAATAATATGTGTGAAAGTGAAATATAATATGCGTCCATAGCTGTTTTGGTAGCTCGGCGAGTAAAGTGTAGAAATTAATGATATAGATAATATATGCGTCCATAGCTCAGTTGGTAGAGCACTCGCCTCTTAAGCGAAGGGTCGTAGGTTCAAATCCTACTGGACGCACAGAGATAGGTATCAGGAAATACAGGTGCTAGGTACTAGGAACATTTAATTCCTATAACCTAACACTTGAAACCTAGAAGCTATTTCGATGCTGGGGTGGCGTAATGGTAGCCGCGTTAGTCTTAGGAACTAATGTCGTAAGACGTGGAGGTTCGAGTCCTCTCCCCAGCACACGAACGAAGTGAGTGGCTAGAATATGCAAATAGTTTTGCACATGAGGAGAGACTCGAAAGGGTTCTTCTCTATTCCGTCGTGATGGAATAGAAAACCCGAACCGATTCTGTAAGAATCGAGTCCTCTCCCCAGCACAACAAAGATACTAGACTAGCGGATTTCGACTACCATAGCAGAAAACAGTTTTTAGATAGTGACTTTAGTGCGTAGAGTATGGATTTCAAAGTAATAATAAGGATGCGACCGCATCCTTATTATTACTTTGAAGTTGTAGATACATTACTTTTCCTTTGATTGACTTTTGGTATTATTTGTGATATTATTGGATTAGAGATCATTCCCATTCCCCTACGGAGGTAACCATGCTGTTCAGCATTCTTCTCATTCTAAGTATCGTAGCCGGTGGGCTCGTTGCATACTTCGGAGTCGCAAATACCATCCTGTGGCTTGCAACCAAAGACAGATGGTGGTCTATCTACCGAAAGAAATTGGACGATGGACAATACTTCTTCCTTACTCGAGGAAAAGATCTCGGCGGTCCATTTGCCGGAATCGTAGAATCAGTCAAGGACTGGCTCTGTGAAGATAATATCTTCGTTCCTCTTAAAGGAGCGACGAGCAGAGATGGTTCATGGCTTTCTGATGTTCTGGGTATTGCGCCTGTGGGTACGTACAAGCGGATTTACTCCCGAGAACGTACTTACTATGTATACAACACCATGACACGGAAGTTGGAAGAAAAGGAGATGAAAGGCGAAAAAGCCAAAATCTTCTTTTTTCAAACCAACCTTGCTGTTGCTGTCACTGGAGCAGAAACGGCTGATAAAGTAAAGATCGATGGTATCATCCCATTTGTGATGAGAACACTCGATCCTAATAAGGCTGAATTTCTTACTGGGAAACCAGAGAAAGTGATCAGCGACATCGTACTCGCAAGAGCGCGAGCGTACGTTGCAACAAAGACGTACGATCAAATGCTCAAAGAAAGTGGAGATCTGAAAAATGGAGCATTCATTAAGTATCTCGAGGAAGCAAATCCTGATATCGAGGACCGTCACGGGATTGTAATTTTTGCTCCGTATCTCGTCGAGATCGACCTCTCGAGAGATGAGCAGGTGTTTGCCAATGCTACTCGACTCAAAGCCGTACGTCTCGCTGAACAAGAAGCTGCTGAGGTAGCGGCAAAAACTGTCGTTATCGAAGCCCAAGGTCAGGCGGCAGCGATTCGTATTCGAAACGACGCAATCGCATCAATTCCGGGAGGTGTCGCCGTTGCAGTCGCTGAAGCTCAGCGGGATGCTGTGGTAAACAACACCAAAGCGAGCACGCTTGTGCTCGGGAGTGCTCCCGTTGCGATTTCACCCACACCAAACCCCTAGGAGGAATTTTCCAAAGGAGGGCCACACAAGGCCCTCCTTTTATATTGACAAAATAGATATAAAAGTGGTATAATTTGTATAGAACTGTTCATCTCATACTCGGAGGAACCATGGAGTTGTATCTCAGATTTGCGCTCGCGATCGCATTCCTTGTTTCGATGGGATTACTTATCGAATACAAAGATTCGATCATGGCTTACCGATACTCCCGAGAGGATCAAAACGTCGCTCTCGAGTATTCCGATCAAGAAGCGTTCGAACCGAAAGAAGTTCTACTTCTTTCCTTTCGCAATCACCTTGATCGGGGCAAGTATCGCTTCAGGGATATTCTTCCTCGGAAGAAAATTCTTGCTATCGCTACACGCTTCAAGTAAATCAGATGAGACGGTGTCCACGACGAACACTGAGATTCTGGAAGTCATCAAGGAAATCCCTTGGTGGATTCCGGAAACACACTGGTACTTCGTGGGAATACTCACAATAAGTACTGTCCTTGTTATTGCATGGCGCCTATGGAAGAAGAAATTTCCTGAAAAGGAATTTTTTACTCTTCTCTTTGGCATCCCAGCAATTCACTGGCTCACGTGGAGCATCTTTCCTATTTTTTGGGTTAAGTGGCTCACGAGCGGACTCTTTTTCCCTATGCACATTGCAGTCTTCATCGCTGCATGGCTTGAGGAAAAGAAGGCGAAGGGCGGACTCTTGAAGATAGCAAGGGGCCTCATCGCAGTATCTATCTTTCTTTCTGTGAAAGATACGCTTAAGGCTCAAAGCTTCCCTTCGTTCTGGAAATCAAAGACGAGCGCCGTACCAACGCGCGTTCTCACTTTGAACCGAAACGAAATCAAAACCAAGCTTCCTTCCCTACCTTTCCTCTTGTGGGATGGGCCAGAGAAACAGGCGGTGCTCAAAGCATTTCCGAACGATACCACCATGTGGAACATCGCGGCATGCGAGAGCCAGTTCCGTCAGTTTCGAGATAGCGGCGAACTCGTGGTAAATCCAAACTCCACAGCAACAGGTACCTTCCAAATCATGGCAAGCACCCATGAAAAGAAGGCGCTCGCGATGGGGTTCGATATCAAAACTCCCGAAGGAAACATCGCATATGCGAATTACCTTCGCGAGAACGAAGGATATACCCCATGGGAAGCAAGTAGTCACTGCTGGAGAGATGGATATCCGGCAGGAGCATCTGGAGGAGTGAGTAATCAATCTTCACAGGCTCCAACTTCGCAATCACCGCTTCCTGCAATTGACACACGCCGTGTTGTTGCAGAAAGTACCGTGGTCATCTTTCCTAACGGAGAATTCACAAACAAGTTCTACCCCGGCAGGTATGCCATGACATTTAACGTCGAGAATCCGCAAGACAGCGTATACGCACTCGCAGAAGAGGTTGGAAGCGACCGAATCCACGATGCGGTACTCGCTTACGACAAGATTCAGGACTGGAACTTCATGGTCAAATCCCTTCGGTTCCGAGCGTTAAATCCCTCGGATACGATTCGAGTATGGATACGTTGGCATTTCAAAGGCTAACGAAAACCAACCCCGTCGCTTGCAAGCGACGGGGTTTTTTCTTGCATATAAAAACACCCAGAGATCTGGGTGTTTTTATTATTACGGATTGGGTGGCACGAGCGGATATACATTCGTGTCGAGTCCAAGCGCAGAGAGGACAAGGCGAATGATTGCAAATGCGGACACCATGACAAACATTCCAATCACACCATATGTTATCGCTCTCTTACTGTCGGTTCTTGTTTTATCATCAGCAGCTTTCGAA
>CAYVKU010000006.1:0-7528 GCA_964452305.1 uncultured Candidatus Saccharibacteria bacterium
TACAATAAAAATATCGTAATACGTTTGAGAAGGATGAAGAATTACCGCAGCTGCAACACCCGCTTTCATTTCATCTCTTCCTAAAAGAGATCGAAGTTCTTTATTTTCAATAGAAACAGATTCTTTGAACAATAAATCAATTTTTAACAATTCGTTTTCTTCTTTTAATCGCGCATTTTCTTCCAGTATCGATTGTCTTGAAGAAAATATTTGCAAGTGAGAAATAGAAGACATTACATGGAGACGAAATGACCAAAGTGGAGTCACCAATGATCCCACCACTCGAGGTAAAGCGGTTGGTGCAATAAATGAGAAGAGAAACGCAATACACACAATTAACAGCACGGCACGAAGTGCTTTTTTTGAAGCAGATTGGCGCGGAGGCTTAGGTTGAAGAAGATAAGTCATCGTCGTTTGCGATAAGGACTTCTTGGAATCCTTCCATGTCTTCTAGAATAACACCAGTTCCTCGAGCAACAGCCGTAAGAGGATCTGGAGCGACATGTACTGGTATTTTTATTTCTTCTTGAATAAGTTCCGCAAGACCTTGAATCAAAGCTCCTCCGCCTGCAAGATACATTCCTCGATGCATAATGTCTGAAAGCACTTCTGGAGGGGTCGTTTCCAGAACTTCCCTTGTTGCTTCAACAAGACTTGCGATTGATTGAGAGATGGCCTCTCTGATATCGGCATCGGTAATAATCACCTCACGAGGTAATCCTGTTACAAGGTCACGACCTTTAACCGAAGCCTCCAATGATTGCGCTCCTGGAATCACGGCACCAATTGCCACCTTTATCCCTTCTGCTGTTTTTTCACCAACAAGAATTTTAAATTCACTTCTAATATAGGAAATAATATCCGCATTTAATTTATCACCCGCTATGCGTACATTTTTTGAGCGAACAACTCCTCCAAGAGAAATAACTGCAATGTCGGTAGTTCCACCTCCAATATCAATAATCATACTCCCTACCGGATCTTTAACAGGAAGCCTAATGCCGATTGCTGCTGCCATCGGCTCTTCTACAATATGAACCTCACTTGCTCCAGCGTTTCTTGTGGCATCTCGCACAGCGCGGATTTCAACATTGGTAATACCTGACGGCACTCCCACGACCACCCGAGGCCCTAGAAGCTTCTTTCCATTCTTTTGCGCCTTGTTGAGCAGATAGGTAATCATCTCTTCGGTCACCTCAAAATCAGAGATCACCCCATCAACAAGGGGTTTTACCGCAACAATGTGAGTTGGAGTTCGACCGAGCATTTGCTTTGCCTCAGTGCCCACTGCAACTACCCTTCCTGTTTTTTGATTCACCGCAACAACAGACGGTTCATTAATCACAACACCAAGACCGCGTACATAGACGAGTGTATTTGCAGTACCGAGATCGATACCAATTTCATGAGAAAGCATTCTGCGAAGCTTTTCGATTTTTTGAAACGGATTAATAGCCATGGTTCTAGAAAATTTGAGACAAGTTCTTTTCGGTAAGTAGAGCACGAGGAATCACAACAGTTGCACCATCTTTTCTTCGTTTTATTTCCACAGTATCTTCAGCAATCCCTCTTTCAGAAACAATAATCCGATATGGAATACCGAGAAGATCTGAATCAGCAAACTTTTCCCCTGGACGAAGATTTCGATCGTCAAATAATACATCGACGCGAGAAGAAAGATCTTTTGCAATCATCTCTGCACGGTTAAGAACCTCCTCACTCTCCCCAATAGAAACAACATGGGCAAGATACGGAGCTACTTCTTCTGGCCACACAATTCCTGCGGAGTCTCCAAGTACTTCAACAATAGTTCCGATAAGTCGACTCACGCCGATTCCATACGAGCCCATATATACCATGTGGGTTTTTCCTTCTTCATCCTGAAAACTAAGCGAAAGAGGATCAGAGAATCGAGTGCCGAGGGTGAAAATATTTCCCACTTCAATTGCTTTCTCTTCAACCAGCTCATCTTTATTTAATCCTAAATCTTTAAGAACAGTATCTTCCAACACTTCTTTATTTACTGCAATATTTTTTTCTTTTGAAACATAAATGGTATCTTCTCCTGCATCTGACAAAGTTTGAAACTCATGAGAGTATTTTGAAAAGATGCCGCCCGATGCAAACGTAAGATATGTTGTATCTCCTAAACCAAGTCTGCGGTACACATTCATGTATGCGACTTTTGTTTTTTCATAAAATAGATTGTGCTCTTCTTCAGTTTTTGAAAATGAATATAAATCTTTCATCAAAAACTCTCTTCCTCGCATAATACCCGATTTAGCACGCGCTTCATTTCTAAATTTTGTTTGGAATTGATACACAGAAAAAGGAAGATCTTTATAGGAACTTACATACTCACTCATAATCTTGGTAAGAGGCTCTTCGTGAGTAATTGCAAGCCCCGTTTCTCCACCTCCGTTTACTGTTGTCTTAAACCAATTATCAACCTTCTCATCGTCCCATCGATCAGTCGCTTCCCACACTTCTTTATTTTGCAAAGCGGTCATCAATAATTCTTGAGCGCCGAGTGCGTTCATTTCCTCTCTCACAACATCGGTAATTTTCTGAAGTACACGAAGACCCAATGGCAAATATGCATACACACCCGCCATTTCTTTATGAATATATCCCGCGCGAATAAGTAGCTCAGCATTTTTTGCAACTTCGTCTTTTGGAGCTTCTTTTCGTGTTTTCGTAAAGAGTTGTGATTGTTTTGTCAAAATCATAGGGACAGTCTATCAAGACAATAGAATGACGGCAAACGAGGATTGACTTAATAATAAAAACAATGTATAAATCTGGTTCGTTCTTTTCACCAACAAGCGAGGGTTCATGGCCGAAACAACTCAAACGGAGAAACATAAGCAGATGAAGAAAAAAGTTTCCGTAACGTTCCAAAACGGCGAAGACATGTCAAACGTCATGGCGTCACTCTGCCACGGCACCCCGAGACATCGTATTTATACGAATATCAGTATCAGTCCTCCGATTGACGTAAATGGACACCCGAGAAGTAACTTCAAACTTATTGTTGATGCTGTATATCTCAGAAATGAAGGTAAATCACATGGTATTGTTGGGATCCTTGCAGGAATCCACATCTCAACGAACCAAATTCGCATACGAATTACAAAAACCAAAGATGTCATGGAAGGTACCATTACCTATCCAGGATAAATACCGAGCTCATGCACACTGTGCATGAGCTTTTTATATTGTGTGCAATTCCTCAATAATTTCCTCAACCACCAGATCTTTTTCACTATCACATCGAGAAAGAAAATCTTCTTCAGTCTCTACTCGCTTTTCAAAAATAGAACGGAATTTTGAATCATTAGCCTCAATCCATTTAATTATCTCTTGCTTTCGATTTGGTGTATCAATAGGAACAAGCATTTCAATGACTCCACGTTGAACACTCATTTTCATTTTCAAAAACTGTTCTGAATCTTCTGAATGATGAATCGGAAACGAGTCTATGTACTCTTTCATGAAAATAATTTTAGAATATCGTTGAAGGTAACAACTGCCATTAATATAAGTAGAAGAAGAAAACCGACGCCATTTATGGTATTTGATACGCGAGCAGGAATTGGTTTTCGAATAATTGATTCGATAAAAAGAAGAAGTAAACGCCCTCCATCAAGTGCAGGGAAAGGAAATAAGTTAATCACCGCAAGATTCACAGAAATAAGAGCGGTAAACGACATAAGATAGACGAATCCTAATTTTGAAACCTCTCCAACCATACCCGCAATACCTACAGGACCAGTCACTTGAGAAAAGTCTCCAGCGCCAATAAGCGCAGATCCCAAAAATGAAACGAGACCAACTGCAGTTCCAACAAAAAGACGTACGGTATCTCGAGAAGCTTCGAGCAATGCCAAATGCGGAGGAAGAGTAAGGGTTCCTATTTCATCCATTTGAATACCAATTGCAACCTTATTTGGAATTACCCCCTCTTCGGCAACCACAGTAATTTCTTCACTCCCACCTTTGCGATTAATGGCAAATTGAACTCCTTTTCTTCCGTGCGCTTCAATAAAATTAGAAACGGTATCTGGATGTATTTCATCTAGTGAAAATTTTCCTTCTGATGTAACCCCAACGACGGTGTCGCCAACACGGAGTCCAGCTTTTTCCGCAGGAGTATTGGGAGAAACCGCAATGATAGTAAGAGAAGCATTTTCTACTATTCCTGATCCTCCGTGAGAAACAGATGTAGGAAGTCCAATCATGTAGCCTCCTGCTATCAACATCCACGCGAAAACAATATTGAAAAAGACCCCAGCAACAAGAACCCATGCTTGAATCCATTTAGACTTTGCCGTAATACTTCTATTTTTTTCTGGACCGTTTAACGATTCATCGTTTGGGTCTTCACCAAATATTCTTACAAAACCACCGAAGGGAATTGCGTTTAGAGAATACAGTGTCTCCCCTTTCATTCTCCCCCAAACTTTTGGAGGAAAACCGAAACCAAACTCAGTCACCTTAATACCTGATCGTTTTGCTGCAATAAAATGCCCAAGTTCATGCACAAAAATGAGAATCGCGAGTATAACAATAAAAATAAACACAGACATATTAGTTTGAAAGCTCTTCTTCTTTTTTCTCCATTAATTGATCGAGTTTTTTGTTTGCTTCGTCTACATATTTTTGCAATTCAGTTTGATGACGGAACTTTTCATCTTCTCCCATTGCGCCACTTTTTTCTTGTGCATCAATATCAGATTTTACTCGCTCACGCTCTTGCCGAAGACTAATGCGCGCTTCTTCAAGTTTTTGTTTTACCAGTTTATTAAGAGATACTCTTCTTTCAGCGGTAAGCTCAGGAAAAACAACTCGAAGTCCTCTATCGTCAGATGAAACAGATAATCCAAGATCTGCGTCTTGAATTCCTTTTTCAATATTTTTCACCTGAGACATATCCCAAGGAACAATACGAATAGTACGAGGGTCTTCTACCGTAACGCTTGCGAGATCACGAATCGCCATGCTACTCCCATAAGAATCAACGCGAACTGAATCGAGAATAAGCGGAGTTGCTCGCCCAGTACGAATCTGCCCAAATTCTTTTTTAAGCCATTCTTCAATATCTGTAATTTTTTTCTTTAATGGTTCGAAGCTATATGCCATAGAAATATAGTGTATCAATTATAGAGATAACATACGAGCACCGAAACAGACTACCACAATAAAAATAACTTGGAGAAGTGGACCGATAACAGGATGGGTAATCTTGGTATCTGAATGAATAGTCATATGAATATTCTGTATCCAAGCAAGAACTTTGCTCTTATAGACATGATAGAGAAACTGTAATCCATCAGGAACCATAGAGAAAAAAGCTCCAAGAAAAATCAAAAAAGAGTATTCTGTATAAAATATACCACTCATAAATAATCCGTAGGTAAGAAAAAACCCGAGAGCTGCATCCCCTGCTACTTTACCAAAATCGAAAATAAGCGCTTTCCCTTTTTCAAATCCCCTTCCCGATGAAGAGCCGGATTGTATCGGATAATCCCAATGAGGTATAGCATCGAGTACAAAATGGCTCAAAAATGCCACCGAAGAGACGAGCACAGGATGAGCCGGAAGCGATGCGGCGAGTACCGCTCCTACGATTGCATGTGAAGTAAGGGTCATGGTTTTTGTTTGATTGATACCGATATTGCAATATGTTCAAGAATAGATTTTATCGAAGCTCCACGCATTTTTACATACGCATGAGCTTTCATAACACGCTCAGCTACATGGATATATTCTTTTTGTGTATAGATTTTTTTTCGAAGAGCGAAAGTGAGGGATTGAAAAAATAATTCAATGTGTTTTTTATTCTTTCCTTCCGCCAATGCGCTAACGATATCCAAACGTTTTTTAAGCGGTGCATCTAAAAAAGACTCTCCATCTTCTGAAGCAATTGAGCTTTGGGTAATGTGAACAAATTCAAGGCGAGAACGTACTGTTGGCAAAAGATCGCTCGCTTTAGGAATGACAATAAAAAAATGAGTATGAGCCACTGGTTCCTCAAGAACTTTAAGCAATGCATTCTGAGCTTCATGAGTTATTGCATTGCACTCGATCACAATAATTCTTTTACTCCACACAATCGGATGACCGCGATGTATGTCAGAAAGCGCTCTGCTTTCTTCAATACCAAATGATTCATACGACTCTTTCCAATAATCAGGATTCCCTTCAATAGGAAATGCCAATGTTTCCAAAAGAAACGCTTCAATAGAAGAAACTGCTTCGGTAGTATTTCCAACGAAACAGTACGCATGATGCATGCGATCGGGAGTAATTGAGAATAATGATTTCATTTATCTCTTTGAAATTATACTCTTTTTATACGTATCGAGGTGTTCGAGAGCGATACCTGTCCCGCGAGCAACACAAAAGAGTGGGTCTTTTGCAATTTGTGCTTTTACTCCTGTTCTTCTGTACACAAGTTCAGAAAGATTTCGAAGTTGAGACGATCCACCTGTCATAATAATACCTCGATCAATAATATCTGATGAGAGCTCTGGCGGTGTTTCTTGGAGCACATCTTTAATTGCTTTTACAATTTCTCTTAATTCTTTTCCAATTGCTTTTACAATTTCATTTGTCTTTATTTCAACAGAACGCGGGAG
Source organism: uncultured Candidatus Saccharibacteria bacterium (assembly GCA_964452305.1). GTDB lineage: Bacteria > Patescibacteriota > Minisyncoccia > Phycocordibacterales > Zambryskibacteraceae > CAYVKU01. The sequence continues at coordinate 6,642 of CAYVKU010000006.1, forward strand.
ACCGAGAACATAGTCTCTTCCTTTTATGGTCATTGAAAGCTCTTCTTCAAGCGGAATTGCAGATCCAACTTTAATTTTGATTTCCTCCGCCGTTTTATCTCCAATCGCAAGATTAAACGTCTTTTTAATATAATCAGCGATTGCCGCATCAATTCGATTTCCGGCACATTTCACAGATGTAGAAGCGACGATTCCCCCAAGAGAAATCACCGCCACATCAGTAGTACCTCCCCCAATATCAACAATCATATGTCCGATGGGTTCGTGGATAGGAATACCAGCCCCAATTGCTGCAAGAATTGGTTCTTTAACCACATATGCATTGCGTGCGCCCGCTTTTACCCCCGCCTCAATCACCGCTCGCCGTTCTGTTGAAGTAACACCTGCTGGCACCGACACTAACACATCAGGCTTTGAAATATTCCATTTTCCTAACGACTTCTGAATGTAGTATCGAAGCATTGCTTCTGTTACGCGATAGTCTGCAATAACCCCATCTTTCATTGGTCGATATGCAACGATTGATTCAGGAGTTTTTCCAATCATTCTTTTTGCCTCAATCCCAATCGCAAGAATTTTTTTATCCTCCTCAGAAATAGCAACAACTGATGGTTCATTTAATACGACACCTTTACCTGGAACATATACGAGCACGCTCGTTGTTCCTAAATCGATACCTAGTTTTTTTGAGAAAATACCCATATGTGACCTCAAGCATACGGGCAGAAATAAGAAAAGACAAGAATTTAGCCTCTGTGCTAGTGTTAGACTACCATGAAGCGCTATACTGTAATCCCTATTGCAAAAGGAGTAGGAAAAGAAATTCTCCACTATTTTGGCCCAGATTCAATAGAAACTGGCTCTCTGGTCTCCATTCCTATTCGCTC
>CAYVKU010000006.1:7552-18496 GCA_964452305.1 uncultured Candidatus Saccharibacteria bacterium
CTCAAAAGTAGCTCGAGGAATTGTGATTGAAAAAGAAGATATTCAAAACATCAAAACCGACATTAAAACATCGCGATTCCAGCTCAAAAAAATCCTCAGAGTCGAATCAAAGCAATGTATTTCAAAAGCATTTCTTGAAGCCGCATTTGAAACCGCTCAATATTTCGGCACCACAACCGGCACCATTCTCCAATCAGTAGTACCTGAAGCAATTCTTGCATCAGCAAAAAAACTTGAAGAGCCGTTGGAATACAAACGCGCAGAATCAAAACGAGAAAGACTTGTTATCCAAGCAGATGATGAAGAACGATTTGCTCACTACAAAAGTTTTATTCGAGGAGAGTTCGCAAAAAAACGATCCGTATATTTTTGTCTCCCTACAATAGAAGATATCCGTGAAGCAAAAACCCTTCTTGAAAAAGGTATCGAACAATACACCATCACACTCCATAGCGGTCTCTCGAAAAAAGAGTTTGATAAAGCACTCTCAACTATCACCGATGAATCTCACCCGATACTCATGATCGGGACTGTTCCTTTTCTTGCTCTTGAGAGAAAAGACTTAGGAAGCATAGTTCTTGATCGAGAAAATTCTCGAGGATATCGATTACAAACCCGACCGTTTGCTGACCTTCGCTATTTTGTTGGAATGCTTGCTGAAGCCAAGAACCTCCTCTTTCTTATGGGAGATCTCATGCTTTCTATTGAAAGCATTTGGCATTACAAAAATGAAGAGTATGCGGAATTTAGTGCACTTAAAATGAGACTTCTCTCCCCTGCTCAAACCAAAGTTATTGATATGAAGAAAAAAGAAGGAGAACACGAAAAAGAATTCTCTATTCTCTCAGACGAACTCATTGATCTTATTACAAGGACCAAAGAAGAACACTCTCGGTTATTTATATTTGCAGGAAGAAAAGGGCTCGCCCCCTCTATTATTTGCGGAGACTGTGGAAACGTAGTCACATGTAACCACTGCTCATCCCCTATTGCTCTTTACGGAAAAGAAAAGAGCGAGCCTTTGTTTATGTGTAATAAATGCGGGCAAGAAAGAACTTCCATGGAGCGATGCAAACATTGTCAAAGTTGGAAACTTCGAACACTCGGCATTGGAGTAGAAAAAGTGGAAGAAGAAATCAAAAATCGATTTCGAGACATGACCGTACTTCGGATTGATAAAGAAAGTGCCAAAACCGAGAAGAAAGCTCAAGAGATTATTCAAACATTTGAAAACACACCCGGGAGTGTCCTTGTTGGTACCGAACTCGGATTGTTTTACTTAAAACATCCCATTGAGCACGTTGCGGTTGCATCTATTGATAATCTTTTTTCACTCCCCGACTTTCGTATCCATGAAAAAATTTTTTACAACCTCCTTACCATGAGAGCTCGCGCAGAAAAAGAGTTTCTCATACAAACAAGAAATGCGAGTGAACAAATTCTTGATTACGCATCAAAAGGAAATCTTGCTGATTTTTATCGACAAGAAATTGCCGACCGAAAAGCATTTTCATACCCGCCGTTTTCGCTTTTTATTAAAATATCAGTGGAAGGAAAAGGCGTAGCACTTCAAGACGCAGTAGAGAGTGTCATGCAATTATTTCAAGAATTTGACCCACGCTCCTATAAAGCATTTTCACCAAGTAAAAAAGGAAATACCATTATGCACATTCTCCTAAAACGAAATCCGAAAGAATGGCCGAATGAAAAAATTATAGAAAAACTCCGCATTCTTCCTCCTCAATTTCTTGTTCGTGTTGATCCGGAAAGTTTGCTATAGAGCAATACAAAGAACGAAAAGTCTATGCTAAAGTCGTATGTATGAAACCGATACTTGATCGTAATGAACCAGTCCTTCGAGAAATCGCTACTGAGGTGGCTATTTCTCTTATCCAAAGCGATCAAATTCAATCCATTATTAACGACATGAAAACAGCCCTTGCTTCTCAAGATGACGGGGTTGCTATTGCCGCTCCTCAAATTGGAGTATCCAAAAGAATATTCGTAGTATCGGGAAAAGTCCTTGGTTATATGCGAGGAGAAGATGATGGAGGAAACTATGATGATCTTGTCTTTATCAATCCAAACATTACAAAATATTCTCGAAAAAAAGAACTCATGGAAGAAGGATGTCTTTCTGTACGATACATGTACGGAAAAGTGGAGCGCTCCACAAAAGTACAGATTGAAGCTTTCAACGAACACGGCACCCCTATTTCTCGAGGAGCATCAGGACTTATGGCACAAATTTTTCAACATGAAATAGATCATTTGAATGGGATACTCTTTATCGACAAAGCAAAAGATCTCGAAGATATTCCTAAAGAAGTATTTGAATCTCGTTCTCGAAAAACAAAATGATTCCACGATTCGCCTACTTCGGCACACCAGAATTTTCAACAATTATTCTTAATGAACTTGAAAAAAAGGGGTTTCTTCCTGTATGTGTAGTTACACAACCAGACAAACCGAAAGGGCGCCACCTCATCCTTACCCCATCTCCCGTAAAGCTGTGGGCAGGGTCTCGAAATATTCCTGTATTAGAACCATCTTCACTCAAAGATCCCGCATTCCTTCCTCAACTTACTAGTTTCAACTGTGAACTATTTGTGGTTGCTTCATATGGAAAAATTATTCCTCAAAGTATTCTTAATATACCAAAATGGAAAACGTTAAATGTTCACCCTTCTCTTCTACCTGAGTTACGCGGACCTTCACCTATTCAAACTGCGATTCTTACCCTTTCGCATACGGGAGTAACAATCATGCGTATCGATGAAGAAATGGATCACGGACCGATTGTTGCGCAAAAAAAAGTAGATATAACAGATTGGCCACCATATATCACCGACTTAGAGCCACTCCTAGCACATGAAGGAGGCGCTCTTCTTGCCGAAATAATTCCTGAATGGATTCTTGGCAACATACAAGAAATACCTCAAGATCACGAAAAAGCTACTTACTGTCATTTTATTAAAAAAGAAGATGCAGAAATCAACTTACTCGACAGTCCAGAAATAAATCTTCGAAAAGTACGTGCATATGCAGGATGGCCTCAAGCGTGGACAATGATGCAAACCAAACGTGGATTAATCCGTGCTGTTATCACTCGTGCACACACAAAAGAACATGTATTCGTTATTGAACGAATTATTCCTGAAGGAAAAAAAGAAATGGATTACGAAGATTTCAAGCGAGGCTATCTGTAATCATCAAGTGATTCAATTTGTGCAGGCACAACAGGAAACATCATTGCAACAGCCCTATCTTCTGTTCTATAAAGCACATACAAAATTCCGGTAAGACATAATGCTCCAATAAGAACCCCTGCGGTCACTTCCCCGCTCATTCTTTGTGTGTAGTTCATATTACTCGCTTCTCCAAGGAAGACCTTTCAACATATTCTTTACGCGAAGCGCTCCTTTTCGAAAAAGAGTCATTTTCTTATCTTTGTGACTAGTAAGAGCTTGTGCAATTTCATCACGTACTTTATCAATTGCAACATAGAGATCATCTTTTTCTGAAACTGCATAAAGATTTTTTCCTGCGACATGCAAATTAATTTCTGCACGGAAAAAATCTCCTTGCTTGTGATGATGAGTTGTCTTTCCTACATCTACTTCGCATTTCGCACTTTCGTCACCACTTGGAATAAACTTTTCAAACGACTGAACTCTCTTCAACACATACTCTTTAATCGCTGGTGTTAATTCGATATTCGTTCCTTTGATATTTGTGTTCATACACTTATTGTACCAAAGGTACGATTAAGCAAAATCCCCTAATACCCAACCTTGCCGTACAGCATAATTTTGTATATGATTTTCCCTGTTCTTTATTAAAAGAACACATTCCGGAGTAGTTGAAATACACCAGTATTTCAAAGGCGGAGTCCCGAAGAGGGACGAGCCGGGGTCGCGAGATTTTTCAGCAGAAAAATACTTGTGGCCTGCGGTCCCGCTGAGCTACTCCGGCGAAAGCATTCCGGAGTAGCTCAGCGGTAGAGCGACCGCCTGTTAAGCGGTTGGTCACAGGTTCGAATCCTGTCTCCGGAGCCCAACTGACAAAGCAGGCATAGAAAGCCTGTTTTGTTTTATAGACATTGGCTTTTTAGAGGTTCGAGCGCGTTCGATTTCTTTCTCGATCGCTTCACGTGCCTTTATGAGGCTAAGGAAGTAGGAAGTGTAAGAAACCTTAAGTATTTTGTTAGAAATGGTGAGGTTCGAGCCAAGACAAGCGAGAATGGCTCTTTTGGTCTTGTCGTCACCGTTTGCGTACCAAATGTGAGCATAACAGGCGAAATCAAATGTCTGTTCTGACAACTCTGCCCATTGTTCGACTGCCTTATTCTTTACTTTCAATTCGTCTTCAAGGATTCCTTTGCGCTTAAGTAAATCTGACTTCAAATCCTGATATTCCTCGTCACTAATTAGGGTCCGATTCTTATTTGTCGGTGCCGTAAAACTCAACGTGAGTGACTGCAGCTGCTGCGTTACCTCCTCGCACTCCTTATGCTTTGTTTTGATAGCAATCGAATCGCTCTCAGCTTCATTCTTTCGAATTTCGTGAACGTGTCGGACCGCCCAATCACGATCGTCTTCTGAAATTCTTATATCTTTGAGAATGGCTCCGATCTGTAGATCAAGATTTTTGAGCTCTACATGCTTTTCCATACAGCCAGCGTCATATTTCTTCTTGGTGCAGTTGTAATAAACGTAATGATGGACATTGCCATTCTTACAACGCTTTACCTTCGCTTGTGCAGTAATGCTGCAACCACATGTCGCACACTTCATAAGTCCCGTAAAAGCAAACGTACGCTCCTCAGTGCGAGGACGAGGCTGACTGGTCCTTCCCATGATCTTCTGGACCCGATCAAATTCTTCTTTGGTAACCATTGGCTCATGTGCTCCTTTGTGCCAATTACCGCTATGGAGCGGATACTCGAACCAGCCGTAATAAAACGGATTACTAAGGATCGCGTAAACGGCCGATCGAGATAAATGCTGACCACCGATATTCTTTCGTGGAACTGTTCTTAGGTTCAATTCTTTTCTTGAAATATTCCAGATTTGAGCAATCGAATAGTTGCCGGTAAGTACAAGATCAAATAATCTTCGGACCAATGGAAATCGTTCAGGATCTTTTTCAAGAGTCTTGTAACCTTTTTGTTTATTTGGAGTGTTGAGGTATCCGATTGGTGCTCCGCTTGGCATCCAACCATCACGTACCTTTTTCAAAAGACCACGCTTCACATTCACAGAAAGATCCCTGATAAACTGATTAGCCATTCCAAGTTCAACCTGCATCATAAGCACATTGTCGGTTGGATAATACGTTCGGCCGAAGGTCACAATTTGTGCCACAGCACTTTGCTGCAACATCCAACTGATCTGACCACCGTCTACAGGATTGCGGGCTAGACGGTCCAATTTCCAACATAGAATACCGTTAGCTTCGCCTTTATAGATTCTCTCAAGCATTGAGTTAAAGACTTTCCTGCCTGGCTTCTTGGCTGACTGTGATTCCTCTAAGATATCAACAATCTGCAATCCCTGATCCTTGGCAATCTTTAAAAGCTCATCTTTCTGAGCGTCGATGGATGCCGCCTGACGGTCTTCTGCCTCGCTCGACTTTCTAGCGTAGAGGAAGTATTTAGTTTTAGTGTTATTTGTAATCATGGTGTTTATCCTGCTGTTCCTGCACTCATATCATCCTCGTATCGGATGTCTGGTAGCTCAATTGAATTCTCATTTATTTCCGCTCTTTTTCGACTAATTTCGCCTAATGTATCAATGTTGATATCATCTCCTGACCGTTTTTCCGCCGTTATTTCGGGCTCTATGATATCAATATTGATATCTATTACTGGTTCTTCTTTTGGAAGTTCCCAATTCGGGATCCTATCTTCATAGGCACTCTGAATGGAATTATCCGTAGATCTTCTTGGAATAGCAAGTCTTTCTGGTTTCTTGTTTATCCTCATCTGGTCCACCAAGGACTTCATTTGGTTAGTTAACTCTTTAGGATAGTTTTTATTTAGGTTAGTTAGTGTATCAACTGGAACATCTTTGCTTACAAAATTGATATCACTCCCAGCCTTATTTTGATATCTTGCCTTCTGCCAATCTTTAATTTTGATACGATCTCCATTTTTATCCACAGCTTTCCAATATCTGACATCAAGGAAAACATAGATGTTGGACCGGCCCATTCCATCTCCAGTATTTCGCAGGACCGCAATGATGTTGTGATCCTCAAGAATCTGAATAGCTGTCGCAATACTGTTCGGATTTCTTTCGCCAGCATATTCCTTGATAGTTTTAATCCCTGGAAAAGCTGATTGAGTTTCAGTATTGCAATGTGTCAGGAGGACGTTATAGACGATGGTGCAGAGTCGCGGCAACACTGCTTGATAGCCACCTAAAACATACTCATTGTCGGTAAAGAATCGTGTCGGCTTATCCTTTGGTCTCAAGCGATCACGAGGAACTCCCGCAGCAGCTCGATCAGCTCTGGCTTTCCTGTTCTTCTTCCACGAGTTGCTGTGGTACGAATTTGATTCCATGCTCATTATTCTTCTGTTCAAAGCTATGAAGCCATTCTTTCTTGATCGGTCGGTAAACACAATCAAAGACCGTCAGGAGTTTGATTGCTTCTTCTGCAAGAATTTCATCGGACGGAACATCACCATGTTCGGCTCGATAAATTTCTCGGTATTCGTCTAGGGCTTGTTTGCTAAGCATGAAGTTTTTATTTGGTTAGTAATTCGACCTTGGGACCCTGGAAACAGAAAAGGCTAGGTCCCTGTTGCAAGTGACCCAGCCTTCTCCGTGCAACAGGATGATGTAATCGTAAGTCCTTAAAAAAGCAAAATTGCGTGCATTACTTTTTGTCCTCGATTACGGGTTTATCCTAAGAGATTAAAAGATTCAAAAAGTAGGAATTACTTTTATCTTTTAGGATATCCTCATCGTAAAACCAAAAAAGAGTAAAACAGGGTGTATTGCTTTTGGACCTAGAACTACAGATAAATTATGTGTCCGTAAAATATGCAAATCGGTGTGCATTACTTTTGGGCCTCTTAAGTCTAGGTCCGAATATCTGTCTATCTAGGGGAATTACCCTACAGAATGTAATTAGAGCCGAATTAAGCCAAAAAGAGCCACATTAGGGCAAATTAGTACAAATAGGTGCAGTATTTGGGGAAAATTAGGGGAAAAAAGGACCAAAGGAATCCCTATTTTTGCTCCTGATCAGAAATGGTTCCAAGCTGAGGATTCTTTCTAATACCCCTTCCAAATTTAAAAGTACCGTCAGGAATTGGATTTATAGGATTTGAATGATAAGCAAACAAAAAGTTATCTCCGACTTGAAGTCCATTTAACCAGCTGTAAGAGACACTATGGCCACAATATAAAACCCCGCTGATTCTTGAGAATTCATCCGTCTCCATAAATGTGGCAGGAACAGAATATTCTTTTGTTCCAGTATTTTTGGGAATTAATGGAACAGGTTTATAAAACCCACCCTTTAACTTTTCCTCACCAGGAACTTTAACCAGCACATCTGGACCTTGCCCAAATACCGATCGTTTGAACAACATTCCAGGCTCAGCATGGTGCTGAATTGCCCCTCCATTAACTGCAATCAACAAACAATCCCGTTCTTCAACACCGCTATTTTTTGCATCTTCGAGATATTTTTTAAACTTTTCAAACTTTGTTCCAATAGCACTTGTGATTCTCAAAGCTCGAGGACGATGAGTATCTTCAATATTTCCTCCGAATGAATATATAACTCCTGGCTTCATATCCGGCTGAGATTCTACTGGGTCAACAATACCTAAATCACAAATTATTGCCTCAATCCAAATCCTTTTTCCATTTTCCACTTCAATACAAAAATCTGGACCGTAGTCCCAAGTCTTTTCGCGTAATTTGAAGCCTTTATCAATCAAAACTGCAGCAACATGAAATTCCCAAGCCCTTGCTGAATGTTCAGTCTGTAGTTTAAACTTTTCAAGAAAATCTTTATCCAAATACTTCCTTACTTGTGGCCAATGTTTTTCATACCACTGACGCAAGTCATTCCAATGAACCGCTGTCTGCACATACGTCTTCGATAATTCAGGATTCTGCTCAAATGCTGCATCAAGTTCTTGTTGATTCTTTACTGATTCGGATATTAAGTGTGCAGGAAAAAGTGGTTCATCCATCTGAATAAATTGAGCATTAAAATGGATAAGAACCCTTTTTCATTGCTTCCTTAAGCTCTTGATCTAATTTTGCTATCTCAGTTTTTATTTCATCCTCAGAAATATCTTGGTCCCATAAATCATTGAGCGTACCATAAATAAAAGTATTTCTATGTTTTAGCCGCTTGTTATGTATTCTTACAACCGCTAGAAACTCCAAGGTTCGATTGTCTATTCTTGGTAAATCTTTAAGAAGTCCACCGAGCATCCTTCTTATAAAATTGAAATTTTCTGGTTCAATTGGATGATTATTTATAAACATGTCCTCAATTCTAGTAAGGGCATGATTAACTGATGAGATATTAAAGTTGAGACGTCCGATACTAATTTGATATACCAAAAACTTATTAATTAAATCGATACTCCCCAAATCAACATCTAGATTATCTGGCAATTCGATTTTAAATAATCTTGATATATCTACTTTTCCGAGTCCCAAATTTTCATTCATACCCTTAATAATTGTTGTCATTGAACCAAAGTCATCTAAATGTTTATTTAGTACTCTTTCTAGCTTAACAACAGCATTTTTGTGTTGAACAAAACGTTCTCGTCTTTTAGTAATCCAGTATGTTATCAATCCAAAAACAAAAGCAAAAAATGCGCCTAGAAATGCTCCCCAAAAACCTGATGAGTCTGATGTGTGTTGTAGAAAGTGATGGTGATACATCTGTCGTAAATTTTAGAATAGCTTGCCGCCGATGACTGGATCAGCCTTATCAGGAGTAATCAAAATTACCCTTGCCTCTGAGTCAGGTACTCCAAGAGTAAGTACTTCCGATTCAAATGGACCAATCTTTCGGGGAGGAAAGTTCACTACACCAAGTATAAGTTTTCCAATCAAATCCTCTTTTTTATAGAGAGCAACAATTTGAACAGAGGAATTCTTAATCCCAATTTCCGGACCAAAATCAATCTTCAGTTTATATGCAGGTTTCTTAGCCTCAGGAAAGTCATTTACCTCGAGTATTTTCCCGACCCGAATATCTAATTTCTGAAAGTCTTCAATTGTTGCAACAGGATTCATGGCTTTAAATTAAGCCTAAAATACCACATTTTCGCCCTAAAATAAAGGATTTTTCAGGGGTAAAAATCAGGTTGCCTTTATACTTGCATAATCACTATTTGTATGTTATAATACTATCAGACACTAAAGTGGTGTCTCTCGAAATCAAACACACAAGGAGGCACCTTTGAAAACTGAACATTTCCCGAATCAAACCCAACTGGTTGGCCTTGCCTACCAAGCGGGCGAGATCATGCGCAAGGCTTTCGCCCCAGGCATGAAGCGCGAGTGGAAGGAAGATCACACGCCGCTCACCGAGTCGGACACAGCGATCAATCGGTTGGTCATTGCTCAACTCGAGCGTGACTATCCGCACATCACTGTGATCGGCGAGGAAGAGTCGCGCATCGTTGAAGACAGCGAGTACCTGGTACTCGTCGATCCGATCGATGGCACCATTCCGTTCTGCCAAGGCATTCCGGCTTCGTCGTTCTGCATCTCCATCCTCAAAAACGGTGTGCCGATCGTCGCGGTCATCCATGACCCCTACTGCAACCGAACCTGGTTTGCGGAAAAGGGTCGCGGCACGATGCTCAATGGCGAACCGGTCCGAGTCTCGGAGCATGGCGCGCTCGCTCAATCGACTGTTTCCATCATGTGGTGGAAGGGCGCGATCGGAAACCTGAACAAGGTTTGCGACGAGTTGGTCGAGAGCAACGTCAAGTGGCTCAACCTCTGCTCGGTTGCCATCACTGGCGGTCTGATCGCTTCAGGCGATCTGGCAGCAAGCATTTTCCCTGGCCAGAAGGCTTGGGAGACTGCGGCGATGCAATTGCTTGTCGAGGAAGCCGGTGGCAAAGCTACCGACCTCTACGGCAACAAACTGGTGTACGGAAAGGACCTCAAAATCCCTGGCCACATCATGAGCAATGGTCCCATCCACGACGAGTTGGTCGCAATGGTGAACCGCGCAAACTGATCACAACAAGGATCAAAATTCGAACCCTGACATTGGCTACGGCCGGCGTCAGGGTTCTTTCTTTATAGTCATTTTCGTGGCAAAATGATGAAATAATGAATCTACAAGAGGCTTTCGAACAAGGAAAAATTGCCGGTATCAACGGTAAACCAGAACGAGTAATTGAAACACTGATTTCAAAGCTCTATTTTTTCGGTGACGACGTATACAAAGTTTATAAATACAATAAAGCCTTCTTTGGAGACTTTTCAGATGACCGTTTTAGACACGAGTTCTATCACAATGATTTTACATGGAACAACACCATGGCTCCTGATATCTATCTCAAACTTGGATATGTGAAGCGAGATGGAGACGCTTTTGTAGAGGCTACTCACGACACATCCGAAGACTATTTCATTTTGATGAAGAAGATAGATGATTCTCAAACTCTTTTCAATTTGATTAGAAATAATAACTTTAAGAAGGAAGACCTTGAATCGATTACCGCTGAAATGTTTGCTCGTACTGAAAAGCTAACAGAGATAAAGCGGACCGACATGCAAGATCTCTTTGATATGTCATACGTTGATCTTGATCTTCAAAATCTTGAGAGTACTCGTGAGTGGCTCTACATGACCCCTGATTTTATTCCAAAGGGCGAAGCTGACTCTATTATCGATAAAATAAAAGCATTTGTAGGCTCATATCCTTACTTCAAAG
>CAYVKU010000006.1:18513-24091 GCA_964452305.1 uncultured Candidatus Saccharibacteria bacterium
AACAAGGTGTATCTCGCTTCTATTGATAACCACAGTGGAAACATTCTCTTTACTGACAACAAAGTAAACTTTATAGACTCGATGCCGCCAATGAGAATATGGAGAATCCAGAGTGATGCGTACTCAGTAAGTCGCCCTGCAACAGACTTGGAAGTATTAGCTGGCAAGGAATATGCAGACGTAATGTTTAAGAAATTTGAAGAGGTGCGCAATACCCAGCTTGATCCAAAGGTTAGGGCATACCTTCAAGTAGTTGCGGCACTCATCCAAGCCCCATACATGTATATTCTTAAGGAGACAGAATTCGCAAAAAAGTTTTGGAACTTTGCTAAAACTAAAGTTCAGGAAATAAACTGAGTATGCAGAACTTAATTATTACTGTAATTGGTGGTCTTTTGGTTGTAGTAATTGCCAGCTGGTTCGGACTTGGTGGAAATACCAAGGTTACTGTTCAAGGTGGCGGCAAGGTTAAAAAAACTGGCAAATGGATCATTCTCATTTCGGTAGCTATGATTTTTGGAGGGCTCGCTTGGGCTGGTAGCAATTCTCCCGCACAAGGCGGATTTGATTTTAATCAACCAAGCACTGTCTATGGATTAACTTTGGCTGGATATGGAATTCTATTTTTTGTGATTGGAAAAGTAGTAGCGTGGTTTCAGAGACCTTAAACGGTCACAGGTTTGGTAAGTGGATATAAACCATCTTTCAAATTCGGGATATAATGATATTCACTTGTGGTGCGGAAATAGGTAGTTATTTCGTCCACCACGCGGAGCATAGTAGAAAAAACTGGGTCTTTTGGCTCAGTTTTTTCATTTGAGCCTTGTGGTACTTGATAATTTTTAGGTTCGAACTTTTCGTCTAGTGACTTTGCCTCATCGAAACCTTGAAATAGCATTTGGAACGATTTTGGGAAGTAAATACTGAGTTTTTCGTCATCCCACACTATGTTCGAACCAAGTCTCGTGAGTATCTTTCTCTTAGGTTGAATTTGGTCCTTTGCTTTCATCACAGCTACAAACTCTTGTGCAAGGTCCACCATCTCATTAGCTCTCTTGGTCCAATCGAAGTCCACACGCTTATCCTGAGGCTTATAACGAGCTTCTAGGTCAGCTATATCCTGTTTGTACTCATCTTCTGTTATAAGACCCTCTGCAAGCATTTCACGACGACGCTTCTTCTTGGCGATAAAGTCTTCAGCCTCACTTTTAGCAATGTCCTCTCTGAAAAGATTTTGATTAATCTCCTCATCACGCATTTCTTTTATATGTCTCTTACTCCAGTTAGCCAAGTCCTCTGAAAATGGCATATAGTTCACGACCTCTGAAATAAGATGCTCCAGGACCTTATCTTCATTGATTGATTTATATTGTTCTCGTCGCTTCTTTTTGGCGATATTGTAGTAGTAGGTATAGGTCAGATATTTTGGCTTCTCAAGTACTTCGATGAGAGTCCCACAATGAGGGCATTTATCTTTATCTCGAAAGGCAAATTTCCTATCACAATCACAAATAAGCTGGTACTTATAATCTGGACCTATATATTCGCCATCAGGTGAAGACATAAACCCAGCAAATACACATTCGTGCTTCTGAGGCTTAGGGATATTTCTGCCACTAAGGATTTGCTTTATCTTATTGTGCTCATCTTCAGTAATTATTCTTGGCAATTTAGGGTCCAGTTCATATCTGCTGTCACCGTAGAAGAAAAAACCAGCATAAATCGGGTCAGTAAGTATTTCATAAATCCTTGAAAGCTGTATAGGCTGACCACCAATCTTTTTTCGTTTTACCGTAGTAAGTTTAAGCTCACCTACAGCATACCTATGGAGTTTCCCAGCAGACCATTCACCAGTAAGAAACATTTTTAGGAGAGTTTGGATTTTTGGAAACCTCTCTTGGTCCACATACCATTTACGGTTTCCTTTTTCTTCAGTTTTATCGTTGAGAAATCCAAGAGTTGCTACACCGTGAGGTACACCCTTGAGAGCCTTAGTCTTCTGACCCTCCTTAACCATTTCACCTTTATCGTCGCTGTCTTTCTTTGAGATAAGGAGTTCGAGACCAAGCATTAGCTTGTCAGTTGATGAACAAGTGTAGCACGTTGAATTAGGTGTTCGGATATAAAGCAATTTCTTTTCATCCATACAAGAAATCACATACCCTGCATCAATCGGGTTACGAGAAATACGGTTGGCACGAATAACGAGAATTGCATTTGCCTTACCACTTCTGATAAGTGCCATCATCTCCTCAAAACCTTTTCTTCCAGGCTTAAATGCACTCTTACTTTCTGAGAATACCTGAACAATTTTGAGACCGTTCCTTTCAGCGTGTTCTCTAAGTTCACGGATTTGGGTCTCTAGCGATTGAACTTGTTTGTCTTCGTCTTCGCTCGATTTACGACAATAAATCACATAATTGAGTTTGCTTGTGTCTATGTTTTGATAGTTCATATGTAACAAAAATGGGGCAACGACATTACTTTAGTTGCTACACCAAGCGTGTCATTACCCCGTTTTTATTCACAAAAACACTTTTCTGATAATTTTCTGCGGATTGTGTTTTTATGGATGAACCGCCTGGTGTAGCTCTTGTATTTTAACAAGATTAAGTGCTTATAACAATTAACTATTAATTATTTTTAGCTCATTTTCTTATTTATTATTTTAATAATCTTTACTTCATTTCTGGTGAAGTTTGAGGCTCACAGCCCCCTTACCCCCATAAGGTTTTGTGAAGAAACTTTGTTCCGTTTTCTCTCGGAGTTCCTTAGGTCCCACTCTAAGAGCTTTATCTTAGCTCCCGTTATCCATCATTCGTCAGGACCACCATTCACAACAACGAATGAGTTGGAGAGGCACTTCATTTCCGTATGAAGCCGAGTCCTCACCCCGTGATTTAACTGGCATCCAAGAGGTGGCTCACAGGTCCGCCCACCAATCCTCTCAGCTTGAGCCATTACTGGCTCAGAACACCACCTACTGCCATAGGTAGTGTTCTGAACTAGGAATGAGTCTTTGTACGCAATTTCAGCCCTTGCACTGCTATTTCAAGAAAGAAAAGTCCTATCTCATTAAGGTCCTCATCAGTTAAAGCACGCACAAAATCTTCGCCACGGTTCTTGCGAAGTATGTCTTTTAATTCTGATAGTGCTTGCTTACTGAGGGTCATATTTCAGCCCTCTCGATGCAAAAAGCAGTCTTGAGGACTGCTTCTATCTTCGAACGTATTACTATTTACCTCAGCCGGTTTTAAGGAATTTTCTTAAATAATCCAGGTTTGATTTGGAGCTTATTTTTATTAGCTTTTTGAACAATAGACTTTATTGTTTCTTCACTATAAGGGCGTCCGCTACCAGTAAATAGATTAAATCTGTGGAAAAGATAGTGTGCGATTAGCTTGTATTTTGCTCGTGCAAGGGTTTTTCGTTTGCCACTCAATGTAAACTGTTCTCGATACTCACCTGGAAATCTTAGTGCGAACGCATCCCTTATTTCATCAGTTGAGAAAGTGTCCAAAACACGGACCCACAAGTCCAAGCTGTGCGTATCTTCCTTTTTTGTGCGAGATTTTACTTTTGATACAACAACATCAATCTCCTTAAATTTTCTTGTAATACTGTTTTCAGGTGTATGGAGAAAATCAATTACTTGTTGATTGTCAGCACCAGGAATAATTTTCAGATACAAAGCTTTTTCAGTGGTAATTTCAGTAGTCCAAGAGATATTTCCAAAGGGTATCACTTTGTAGCTATCTTCTTGAATACCACCGAAGATATATAACTCGGCAATAATTGGCTCCCAGTCATCTCTCATTAGTAAGTATTTATACTCAGGATGCTTCTTAGTTAAAGCCTTACGAAAATTCAAGAAAGCACAAAGTATTTTGTTGTCTCCTAAAATTATGTCTTGGACAGCCTCAATCCTAGTTTTCAAATTCAGCTCCTCAATAAGAAATTCAAAGTCCTGCTCATCAATATCAGCATCTTTTCTGTATCTATTAGCAATCCTTTGAGTCTCAAGACTATCTATTTTTTCGAGAGCGAGAGATTTTCTTTTTTCGCTTGGTGTAGCATTTTTCATAAGCGTTTTGCTACCTAGAGTAGCTCTTTTGAAAACTCATCGTTTAATTTGTTTTCATCATTGCTGTTGTAGAAAGGCATACCCCACACAATGTATTTTCGGTCCTCCCAGAGTTGTTCAACCTTATGTTCTTTCTTAAGTGAGACAAGAAAGCCCTCTTTCCACGCATCAGTTTCTTTCAAGTGACCACCTTTAGGCTCAATAAAGACCTGGTAGTACAAACTCTTAGGTTTTGCTTTTTGATATAGGAAAAGTACATAGTCAGGTTCAAGTGGTCTACCATCATCAAAGTTATAGAGTTTGAAAAATCGTTCGTTTCTTACAAGATATACTTCATCGTATTTATCCTTGAGTTGGTGATAAATCTTGTCGATATATTTAACAAAATACTTTTCTTCTGACGTTCCAAAGCTGTCGTTGAAGACATACCAGGACTTATCACTTAGGTCCAAGTAGATACTTGTATCCTGGGCATTGCTCATAGCTCTACCAAATTCTTTGTCCTCACTCTCGTTTTCTGCAAAAGTAAGGGTCTTATCTGAAATCTTATCTTTGACCATAACCGGCTTGAATTCTTTTGAACCCTTGTACTCAAGCTTCTCACTCGAAACCGCCTTAGAAACGTGCTCTAGGACCTGAATTACAGCATCCAGAACCTCATCAGGGGAAAGTGCCTCTAGCTGGCTAGAAAGGCCTGAAATGGTCATTTTGAGGCTTCCAAGATAGTTATTGTCCTCGATAAAGTCGTCTACACTCTCTAGGTTTGGGAAATAGCTCTTAAGGTTTGAGAATGAATAGAACTCCAGCTTGTAAATGGCCTTTTTGACGATGGTTTTATTAAAATCTTTGATTAAGAAATCCTTTTCTTTTTTCTCTACACCTTTCTTTGTCTGTTCTTCAAAAAGCCCGCTTGAAACATTGAAGCCGGTCCTGAGGGCTACCCTGTATAACGTATCTCTCACAGAAGATGGGAGACCAAAAACGTCTTCTCTAGTATATTTTTGCTTCTCATTCAAAAACAAAAATCCTGTCTTGTAGAACTTGGTATCCTTGAAATCCTCTTTAACTTTAAGGTTCCGCTTAACTGTTCTATCGGGAATAATTCCAGTGTTAACAAGAGCAGTATTTAGCTCCTGAATGTATTTAGGGTTATAGGTGCTGTGGTAATAAAGCTCCTCACAAATACGCATTTCATTATCAGCATCGTTATCGAATTTTCGCTTAGAAGCATCATCGACGTCATTAATTTTGAATGGACAATATCGTGCTCCTCGTCCAATAAGTTGGGCCTCACGAATAGTAGTCTCTCCAGGTTTGTTGTTCTTTGCGTCACGAGTATCATATAGGCGTACAATATCGAAAAGATTAAGCACGTCCCATCCCTCGTTAAGTTTATCTACGGCGAAAACGGCTCGATATTCATTATCAGGAGCTTCCAGCGTATTGATTGCAATTTGCTTCTCCTCGCTCTCTTCCTTACTGTTAACTGAGATG
>CAYVKU010000006.1:24204-27664 GCA_964452305.1 uncultured Candidatus Saccharibacteria bacterium
TTATATCAGCTAATTTCTTTGTGGTCAGTGACTCTATTCCTTTAATAAACTCTTCCTGGAATGCCTTACTTTCAGCAATAGTCTTTGATTTGAAAAGGACTACGGGTTTAATTACTAGTTTGTTCTTCTCAAAAATCTTTCTTCGGTACTGGCTGAGCAATGTAGCTTGTAAAGCACGTTCAAATAACTCTGAGTCAGCTTGTAACACCTGTACGTCCTTTGAGTATCCATCAATACGGAATTGCTTGAGCGGATAATCAAATATCAATCGCTCCGCATATTTACGTGCGATATTTTCGTTATTGAAATCTACTGTTGCAGTGAACTCCAAAAGTACGTTCTGAGGATTAGCATTAAAGATTTTATTTACTGTACTTTCCCAAGAGATAATCTCCAGGGCTTCATCAGCAGATATTCCCTTGGTATTGAGAATATCTACAGCCCCTAATACATTTGTTCTGAGACCTGCTTTAGTTTCGACGTTGATATGGTGAGCTTCGTCAGAAATAAGGACAATTTTCTTATCCTGAAAATCATCATACGTTAGTGCGTTTTCCTGAGGGTTATTGAGTCGAAGATGTAATCCTTGGATAGTAGAAAAAGCGATATTGATGCTGTCATTATCTGTTGTTTGGAAGTTATCTACCTCCTTGAGATAAATCTTTTTATCTCCTCGTGTAAGGGAGCTATTGAAAAGATATTTGATGGATGAGTCGTTAAAAAAGTTATCCCGTGTTTTATCAATGATGTTCGTACTGTTTACGAAAAAAAGAAAGTTTCTGTAGCCCTGCTCGTAAAGGTAGAGGATGAGACCAGCCATCATCAGCGTCTTACCGCTTCCTGTTGCCATATGGAAAAGGAATTGGTTCTTTGATGGTTTACCCTCAAACGTTTCGGTCCAATGCTTTATGAAATACTGAAAAGCCCTCGTTTGATAGGGTCTAATCTCAAACTTCGGATTGAGGTTTGAGCTAACTATTTCAGGAAGAGGAGTAGCTTCTATGCCACGCTTTCCAAACTCCAGCTCCAATGTTTCTTGTAATGTCTTAATCTTCTCCATATTGCTTTATTTGTCACCATAGAACTTGCGGTTGAGTTCCTTATCTTCTTTTGAAATCCCATAGGTTTTGTCATCCATTTCTGAATATGGAACATAGAGGAGGTTCTTGTCGAGAAGTGAAATCAAGAACCGTTGCTGGTCCTCAAATGAAAGGGCCTCGAAGTCTTTCTTTGTTGCATCAATTTCTTCAGGCTTCACTTTGTAGCTGAGGAAAGCCGTCTTCTTCATCTCATCCCAAACCTTAAGAAGTTCTTTTGTATTTTTAGCGTCCTGAATTTTATCTACAAAGAGTTGATTGGCTTTAGCTAATTCGAAATACACGAATGAACCAGCTTTATCCTTTTCAATTACTTTTTTTACCCTCTCTTTGGTGACGGTTTCGATATAATCCATCTGCTCAGCAATTACGAATTTCCTGTTACTTTCTTGTTTTCTATTTAGTGACAGAACAGCGTGTGCTGTAGTACCTGAGCCAGCGTGGTAATCAACTATAATGTCGTTATCACCTGTGAGGATATTTATTACGTCCTCCATCAGATAGATTGATTTAGGATAACTGAATAGCTTTTCTCCAAACATTTCTTGCAACAAGATTGTTCCGTGACTTGATGCATCATATTTTGGATTGCTCCAAAATGTTTTGGGTTTTCTACCGTCTTTCAGACGGTCTTTAAGGTAAACGGTATAATTACCCTTAGTATTTTTGGAGATTACAACATCTCCACTGAGAATAGCTTGAGCAATTCTATCTTTTGACTGTCGCCAAACTCTTGGTTGACCGCTTGAGTCAATTGGGTCAATTCTAATGAGGCCCTTACTTTCTGTTAATGATATTTCACCAGTTTTTTCGGAATAAAATATAGGATAATTTAACCTTGGTCGCTCTTTGGGGGTAGAATTAGAACCACTTCTTCTCAGCCCTAACAGTCGATATCTTGAAGTTGAGTCTTCCAAGTTATAGACCTGGGCTTGCTCCTCAGTTAAAGGCAAATCATTTATAGACGCCCGGGAAGCATTCTTGGCATATATTATTAATGTTTCGTGCGACGTCGCAAAAAACTTCGAGTCACTTCTACCTCGAGGGTTTGTTTCCACCACAATAATTCCAACCCTATTTTCTCTTCCAAAAACGCCATCCAATAAGGTTCCAGCGTAAAGGACCTCTGCGTGGTCAATTGAAATAGCAAAGAAACCACTTTCTGACAGTAATTTTCTAGCTACTTCAGCACGGTTTTTAATAAATACCAGCCAGGATGAATGATTAAAAGAGTTGTTATAGGAAAAAGTATTTGCTTGACCGTCAGTATTAAAAGGAGGGTCAATATAAACTAACTTAACCTGCCCTTGGTAAAATTTTTCTAGGGATTTTAGTACAAGAAGATTATTACCTTTGATAATAAGATTATCTTCTAGTGATATCTCATTTATTTTAACTGGGCCTTTTGCGGTGAATTTTTCAAAATTCGTAATTACCTTAGGTTCAAGAAGCTTATCTATTTCATCAGGAGCAAGTGTTTCGTTCCAAAAAATTTCATTTCTTTTTGCATCTTCCTTTGTCTGACCACCCTCCAGTACGCAATCCTTATATGGAAAAGCGAGAGAGACATCGTTACTTTCAGTGAGATACTGCTTATTTGAAGCGAGACCTATTTTGTTTTTGTATTCAGTAAAACTATCAGGGAGAAATTCCTTATTAGAAACGAAGCTTTGAAATTTTACCTTATCGAAAATAAGAACGTCATCCACCTCCTGGAAAAATGTTTTGGAGAGGTCCTTTGATGAGCGAAGAAGTTTTAGCAAATCAGCATCGAGCTGAAGTGCTAATTCAATAACTTTATTCTTTGCGAGTTTACCGTCAATTACTAATCTTTCATCTTTTTGTAATGCTTTTACAAGCTTTTGGTGTAGCTTCATAGTACTCAGCATTATACCAGGAATTCTTTATATTATGAAGATTTTTTGTTAAGATGGTATGGACAACTGAATATGTCAGACCTAACCCTTGGAGATTTCCTTTAAGGTATGGTCAAAAACGCGACGAACATAAAAA
The DNA here is from genome assembly GCA_964452305.1 of uncultured Candidatus Saccharibacteria bacterium. GTDB lineage: Bacteria > Patescibacteriota > Minisyncoccia > Phycocordibacterales > Zambryskibacteraceae > CAYVKU01. Next base: position 27,315 of record CAYVKU010000006.1, read on the forward strand.
CCCCATCATTAGGGCGTTCGTCGCGTTGCATCGGGAAACTGGTGCAGAGGCCTTCGGGTCTTCCTAGTGGTGGGATTTTTGTGTCTTCACTCCTAGGCATTATTAGAAAAATCGCGACGAACGATTATGGTCATAGCTATATTAATAATTTCAGTTCTCATTTTGCTGAAGCTTTTTGCATTGGACTCCAGCGTGAGCTCTATCGAAAATACCCTGATTGAAATTCAGTCAGAGCTTGAGAAAGAAGAAGATAACAGGCCTAGTTCGTTTGAAGAATAATAAAACAAACTATGGTTGAAAAATTTATTGTAATAGTGGTTCTTACGCTGTTAGTGTGGGAGTTTCAAAAG
>CAYVKU010000007.1:0-2388 GCA_964452305.1 uncultured Candidatus Saccharibacteria bacterium
GAAACAGTAGGACGAAGAAAAACTTCTGTTGCGCGTGTTCGTATTACTCCGTCATCAAAATGGTCATTTGTAGTAAACGATAAAGAGCTCGAGATATACTTCCCAACAAAAGAACTTCAAAACACAGTGAGAGACGCTTTTACTCAATCAGGTATTGAGCAAAAGTTTAAAGTCACTATAAAAGCGGTGGGAGGTGGAATCAGCTCACAGGCAGGAGCAGTTAGACACGGAATTGCCCGAGCGATTACTAAATACGACGATATATTCCATAAAAAACTAAAGGAAGCTGGTTTTCTCAAACGAGATCCACGTGCAAAAGAAAGACGGAAATTCGGTCTCAAAAAAGCGCGAAAAGCCCCTCAGTGGTCAAAGCGATAATAATACAAACCTTAAAACAACGCGCTTCCTACACAATGGAGCGCGTTGTACTATAATGAACACTTATGGATGAAGTACAGAAAACAGAACAAGAAATTGATGACGTAATCATCGAAGAGCATGAGGAAGAAACAAATCCTCGTGCAACAATTTCTGCTTTGCGTGAAAAATTAAAGACAGCAGTGAAAGAAAAACAGGAGTATTTACTTGGCTGGCAAAAATCACAAGCTGATTTTCTTAATCTCAGAAAAAGAGATGAGGAAGAGAGAAAACTAAGAGAACAATTTGCTGGACAGAGGGTGCTTGAAGACATTATTCCTGTTATCGATTCTTTTGAAATGGCTAAGCAAGAAAAAGCTTGGAGTGAGGTGAGTGAAGAATGGAGAAAAGGAGTTGACTCTATTATGAATCAACTTCTTTCCGTACTCACAAGTCATGGATGTAAGCAGTATGGAGCAGTGGGGGAGCATTTTGATCCAAAAATCCATGAAGCTATTCAGATGATTCCTACCGAATTACCAGAACAGGATCACACAATTCATTCTGTATATCAAAAAGGATATACCATGCACGACAAGGTAATTCGTCCAGCAAAAGTAGCAGTTTGGGGCAGTGCATAGACTTGCATATTTGTCACTTAACAAGTATAGTATTCTTATTATAAAACGTAAAAACGATCACAATGTCTAAAATCATCGGAATCGATCTTGGTACAACGAATTCAGCGGTTGCGATCATGGAAGCTGGTTCACCGAACATCATTGAAAACGCAGAAGGTGCACGAACAACACCGTCTGTTGTCGCTATTTCAAAAACAAACGAAAGACTCGTGGGGCTTCTCGCGAAACGACAAGGTGTAACGAATCCAAAAAATACCGTCTTCGGAATTAAACGTTTTATCGGACACACATTCGATGATCCTGCAGTTCAAAAAGATAAAACTGCGGTTCCTTTTGAAATACAGAAATCTGCAAATAACGGAGTAGAAGTGAAAATGGGAGAAAAAGCGTATCGACCAGAAGAAATTTCTGCGATGATACTCCAAAAACTTAAAGCAGATGCTGAAGCAAAAATTGGAGAGCCTATTACAGAAGCGATCATTACTGTGCCTGCATATTTTAATGATGCACAACGACAAGCAACAAAAGATGCTGGTAAAATTGCTGGACTCGATGTCAAAAGAATCATCAACGAACCAACTGCAGCGGCTCTTGCATACGGATTTAATAAAAAGAAAAACGAAAAAATTGCAGTATTCGACTTTGGTGGAGGTACATTTGATATTTCTATCCTTGAAGTAGGTGAAGATATCGTAGAAGTAAAATCGACAGACGGAGATAGTCATCTTGGAGGAAAGGACATCGATCAAAAAATCATCCATTGGATTGCAGAAGAATTTAAAAGAGACTCCGGTATCGATGTGCGAAATGACCCCCTTGCGCTTCAACGTCTTGATGAGGCTGCTGAGAAGGCGAAAATTGAGCTTTCTACTGCCATGGAAACAGAAGTGAATATTCCATTCATCACATCAGACGCATCGGGCCCTAAGCACCTTCTTCTCAAATTATCTCGAGCAAAGCTTGAAGAAATTTCTCGTGAATTCGTTGATCGTGCAATTGAAATCACAAAACGAGCAATGGATGCATCGCCATTTAAACTTCCGGAAATTGATGAAGTCATTCTTGTTGGAGGTCAAACACGCATGCCTGCAATTGTAGAAGCTGTAAAGCAATATTTCGGAAAAGAACCAAATAAATCTATTAATCCTGACGAAGTGGTAGCCCTCGGCGCTGCAGTGCAAGGAGGAATCATCGCTGGAGATGTGAAAGATATTCTTCTTCTTGACGTTATCCCTCTTTCGCTTGGAATTGAAACACTCGGTGGAGTTGCAACGAAACTTATCGAAAAGAATATGACGATTCCTGCTTCAAAATCACAAGTCTTCTCTACAGCGGCTGATAATCAGACATCGGTTGAAATTCACATTGTGCAAGGAGAGCGTCCTATGGC
>CAYVKU010000007.1:2456-2696 GCA_964452305.1 uncultured Candidatus Saccharibacteria bacterium
CACCACGTGGTATGCCACAGGTAGAAGTAACCTTCGATATTGATGCGAACGGAATTTTGAATGTGAAAGCAAAAGATAAAACGAGCGGAAAAGAGCAATCAATTCGCATCGAAGCAAGTTCTGGTCTTACTCCAGCTGATATCGAAAAAATGCAAAAAGATGCGGAGCTTCACAAAGAGGAAGATCGCAAGAAACGAGAGCTTGTTGAAGCAAAAAACATGGCTGAACAACTCGTATATG
>CAYVKU010000007.1:2721-4494 GCA_964452305.1 uncultured Candidatus Saccharibacteria bacterium
ATATGCAGGAGAAAAAGCCCTAAAAGACGCTGAGGGGAAAATCCCTGAGGATCTGAATGCGGGTGTTAAAGCAAAAATTGAAGCACTGAAATCAGCAAAAGATGGAACTGACCTCGATTTGATTAAGAAGGCATCAGATGAGCTATCACAAGAAATGCAAAAAATTGGCGGTGCCATGAATCAAGGAGCTCCAGAACAACAAACTCCTCCGACTGAAGAAGCTCCATCTGCATCTGGAGATGAGGCTCCTAATCCAGAAAACAACGGATAATTCCGCATATGGCGAAAGATTACTATTCGATTCTTGGTGTTCAAAAAAACGCGTCTCAAGACGAGATAAAAAAAGCGTTCAGAAAACTCGCACACGAACATCATCCTGAGAAATTTAAAGAAATAAACGAAGCGTACTCAGTACTTTCTGATCAAAAAAAACGATCACAATATGATTCGTTTGGAAGTGCTGGTGCAGGAGGATTTAATCCAAATGATTTTGGTGGGTTTGATTTCTCAGGGTTTACCCAAGGGGCACAAGGATTTGAATTTGATTTGGGAGATATATTTGGAGACATGTTTGGCGGCGGAAGAGGAAGGGCCAAGAGAGGCAATGATATTGCAGTAGACATAGAACTTACATTCAAAGAATCTATTTTTGGCGTAGAAAAAGATTTAACAATCACCAAAGCGAATCAATGTGGTACATGTAAAGGAAATGGTGCCAAAGCCGGATCTTCTATAGAAACATGCAGCACATGCAATGGAAAAGGAAGCGTACGTGAAATGAGACGTTCCATTATCGGCTCATTTTCAACAGTTCGAACTTGCGAAGCGTGTGAGGGTACAGGAAAAATTCCAAAAGATAAATGTACAACATGCAGAGGAAGTGGAATTACCCATACCGCATCCACAATCAAAGCCCAGATTCCAAGTGGTATCGAAGACGGAGAGGTGATTCGTCTCTCGCACATGGGTGAGGCAGTCAAAGGGGGAACAACGGGAGATTTATATTTAAAAGTTCATGTTAAAAACAATACGAAGATAAAAAAGAACGGACATTCGCTTGTACTCGAGCATCCCATAACACTTTCAGAAGCAATCTTGGGAGGATCAACAAAAATTGAAACACTAGATGGTAGCCGTGATGTAAAAATCCCTGAAGGCACACAACCAAACGACATTCTCACCATAAAACATTTAGGTGTTCCGTATGGAAACGGAAAAAGAGGAGATTTTCTCATCGTTGCAAAAATAGAAATACCGAAAAAACTATCGAAGGATGTGAAGAAGATAGTGGAAGAACTGAGAGAGAAGGGTATATAATGAAAAAGTAATTGTATGCAAACGTTCCAAGATATTGCTCAGAACATTCTTTCGGTATCATCTGACGCTGTTGTTATTCTCGTTCTCATTTCTCTAGGAACTGCTATCGGATTCTTTTACGGAAAATCGCGCATTATTGCCGCGATTATTTCTTTTTATCCAGCTATCATTCTCTATGACGCAATGCCGCTTCCCTCAATCACCGAACCAAATCCTACAAATATTCCTGACGCGGTAACCTCGATAGCTGTTTTTGCAGTAGGATACAGCGTTTGCTTTGTGGCACTCAAAAAAATTGTATCGGCTGAATTTCCTTTTTCTCGAATAAAGAAAACCTTTGAAGCTGTTTTGTTTGGCTCTATTTTCGCTTCACTGATTGTATACATGTCATACCAAGTGATTAATGTGCAGAAAATCTATAACTTTTCAGGAGGTATAGATTCGTTGTTTAGAAGC
>CAYVKU010000007.1:4504-22170 GCA_964452305.1 uncultured Candidatus Saccharibacteria bacterium
TTTCTGGTGGCTCATTATTCCGTTAGTTCTCGTTTGGATGTTTAGAAGATAAACACTATGAACATAAAGAAAAAAATCAATGTTTTTTTCTCTTCTTATACTGTTTTTCTTTTTTTTCTTTTCATTGCACTAACTCTTTGTTTTTCATTTTACAAATACGTGATACTAGATGACTTCGCCTACGAATACCCGCAAAACGGTGAGATGCCAGAAATAGTTGAATAATTAATCATGAAGAAAATATATATTGGCGATTCACAATTTGCCGGAAAAGGTGTTTTTGCAAAGCGTTTAATTAAAAAAGGAGAAATTGTTTTTATCGTAAAAGGTAAAGAAAAAAAACTAGTCGTTACCAATGAAAAAAACGCTTTGTATGGTGATCGATGGATAGCCGTTGATAAAAATACGTGGATTGATCCTTTTCCTACCAACCCTTGGTATTTCATCAATCATTCATGCAATCCTAATGTTGGCGTAAAAGGCAGAGTGACATTAAGAGCAATGAAGGACATTAAAAAAGACGAAGAAATCACGCTCGACTACTCGTCAAACGAGCCTGAAAAACTATGGTGGATGAGATGTTTTTGTGGAGAAAAAAAATGCAGAAAAAAAATACGCGGAGCACTCGCAACAGACAGAATTACTATCAAGCGATACATGCCATATGTATCAAACTACGTTAAAAAGTTACTCTCACTGTAATGGAGCAAACAATCCAAAAAGCTGTGCATGGGGTTAAAAATAGCAAAATCGGATTATGGAGTTTAAGTACCGGCAGTTATCTTTTTGTTGATTATTTTTTTGATTTCTTCCTCTATTTTATAGCGATACGTCAGTTCGGACCAATTGTTGGAGGAGGCGCTGTCTTATTCCTTGGTATTGCGATTGATTTGTACGTACTGCATCTCTATGACAAATCTGATCGTGATATGTTTGGTTTTGAAGAAATCAAAAAATTAAGAGACTACGATGGAGTAAATCCTTGGAGATTATTTATCTCACGCACTCTAAAAAAGGGGAATATTATCGCTATGTTCATACTGGCTTTTTATTCTAACCCTTGTCTTACCACTATTTACATGAGGCCTGCAGGAGAAAAAAGGAGAAGTATGAATATCAAAGACTGGGTAGTGTTCTTGGTAAGTTTTTTTGTTGATATTGGATGGATTTTTATAGTGTACGGATTCGTACTCATCGAAAAAATAATCTCATCAACAATCGTTAAATTGAATGTTTTGATATGATAAGCGGGAATGTCTTATCTTGAACAAATTTCCAATTACTGCGAATGGGCTCCGTCTCGTTTTCTTTTTCTTTCAGAAAACGTCTTTTCTTCACTTATTTACTATTCGCATTTGCTACCAGCGCTTATTTGTTTAGTGCTTTCTCTGTTTCTTATTGTTCGAGTAAGAAACTTGCTAGCTGGGAAAATTCTTATATTCCTCTGTCTCTTGTTTACTACTTGGTCTTTTTTTGACCTTATTACATGGGCGAATGAGCACCCTGATATCATCATGTTTTTTTGGTCTGCTCTTATTTTGCTCGAACCTGTCATTTTTGTTGCGGCTCTGTATTTTCTTTTGGTATTTCTCTATGAGCACGATATCAGCCTGAAAGAAAAAAGTGTTCTTTTTGGATTAATTGCGCCAACAATCATTTTTCTTCCTACTGAATACGCCATTCACAGTTTTAATCTAACTAACTGCGAGCGAGAGGTTACAGAAGGTTGGTTAGTCTACTATGGTTACATCATTGAGGTTGGAATAGTAATGTGGGCAGCTATTAGCGGATTGAGAGCGTATCGAAAAAGCACCAATGGGGCTCGAAAAAGCCAGATCTTACTTATGACCATTGGAATACTTCTCTTCCTGTTGGCATTTTCTTGGGGAAATATTTCCGGCAGTTTGACAGAAGATTGGTCTATCGGTCAGTACGGACTACTAGGAATGCCAGTTTTCATTGCTTTTCTTGTATACGTAATGGTTACATACAAAACATTTAAAGCTCGCATATTCGGCACGCAAGCACTTGTTGCATCTTTGTGGCTCCTTCTTGCGGGAATTCTTTTTATTCGAACGATTGAGAATGTGCGAATCATCACGTCAATAACACTTATCATCACACTCCTTCTTGGATATCAATTAGTACGCAGTGTTAAAAGAGAAATTGAACAACGGGAAAAGATTGAAAAACTTGCTGATGACCTTGAAAAAGCAAACTCTCGATTAAAAGAGCTTGATCATTTGAAATCAGAGTTCCTTTCTTTTGCATCTCACCAAATTCGCTCTCCACTAACCGCAATCAAAGGGTACACATCTATGTTGGTTGAAGGAGACTTCGGAAAACTCGATGAGAAAGTAGAAACTGCAATCAAAACAATTGATACTTCAGCGCAAAGCCTTATTGTCATCGTAAATGAATTCCTTGATATCTCTCGTATTGAACAAGGACGAATGAAGTATGAATTCACTCGCTTTGATGCTGCTCAATTGGCGCATACCGTTGTTGAAGAATTGCGACCAAACGTAGAAGGAAAAGGTCTTACTCTTACATTCGAAAAGAAAGAAGGGAATTATATCGTAAATGCCGACCAGGGAAAAATAAAACAGGTGTTTGGAAATATCATTGATAACGCAATGAAATATACCCCAAACGGATCAATTACGGTTTCTACTGCAAAAAAAGGAAAGACTATTGTGGTTACTATTTCCGATACTGGAGTGGGAATTGATGAAGAAACCATCCCTAAACTCTTCTCAAAATTTAGTCGTGCAAAAGATGCTCACAAGACGAACGTATCAGGAACCGGCCTAGGACTCTATGTGGCAAAAAACATGCTTGAAGCTCAAAATGGCTCAATACGAGTTGAATCCGAAGGGAAAGGGAAGGGTTCGCAATTCATCATCGAATTAGAAGGAATCGAGTAATATGGCCCAGAAAGAAACGTGGGAGAGAGAATACTCTGATAGGAAGTTAGTGAGCCTCACCAATGAACCTCATGCGGACATTGTTCGTCTTGTGCGAACATTGAAAAAAGAATTTTCGTTCACTCTTTTCGGAAAAGCTGTTTTGGATGTTGGATGTGGAACCGGACGAAATGCATATTATTTCGCCGAGCTTGGAGCACACGTTACTGGAATTGATATATCGCACAAGGCAATACAAATTGCTATTACCAATGCGCAGAAAACTGATACCCACATAAACTACATTGTCGGCGACATCAGTACCGATATTCCGAATCAATCATTTGATTTCATTATCGATATTCTTGCTTCAAATTCTTTACATGAATCTGAAAGAGCATCATATCTACATCACATCCATACCAATCTCGCGCCAGGAGGTTTTTTCTTTGTGCGAACTCTTGCAAAAGAAGGGGACAAAAATGCACAAAGACTACTCAAAGATCATCCTGGAAAAGAAACGGACACTTACATCATGCCGGGATTCGAGCTTGTGGAACGAGTATTTTCAAAGAATGATTTCCTCGCTTTGTATGGAGAGGGTTTGGAGCTTATCTCACTTCTAAAGAAAGCTCATTACCCAACATTTGATGGAAGAACCTTCAAAAGAAACTACTACTACGCTCTTTTTAGAAAACCTTTATAAATAGGCTCCTTTTTGCTAGTATAAGACTCATGAATGAAGACGGAAAAATTCTCGTTTCGGGAGTAAAACCTACAGGCAGACCACACATCGGAAACTACTTTGGGGCAATGAAGCAGTTTGTTGAACTTCAAAACGACTACTTAAGTTTTGTGTTTATTGCAGACCTTCATGCTTTAACTACTTTGCAAAACGCAAAAGAGCTTCACAATCAAACACAAGATATCGTCTTAGATTATCTTGCGATTGGAATAGATCCAGAGAAAACAATTCTTTTCAAACAATCGGATGTACCTCAAGTAACTGAACTTGCGTGGACATTCAACTGCCTCACTACCATGCCGTATCTCATGAGGGCACATGCTTTTAAAGATGCTGAAGCAAAAAATAAAGAAATTAACGTCGGAGTATTTAACTATCCACTTCTTATGGCCGCGGATATCTTAATTCACGATGCAGACGTTGTTCCTGTAGGACTCGATCAAAAACAGCATATTGAAATTGCACGCGACACAGCAGAAAAATTCAACAGAATATTCGGAGAAACCTTCAAGCTTCCGAATGCTCGCATTCTCGAATCAGTACAAACCGTACCTGGTACCGATGGACAGAAAATGAGCAAAAGCTACAAAAATACCATTGGACTATTTGACTCATTTGAAGAAATTCAAAAATCAGTTATGGCTATTCCTACCGACTCGAAAGGAGTTGAGGAACCGAAAGATCCTGATACCTGCAAAGTATTTGCTCTCCATACGCTATTTACAACAGGAGACGAGCTTGATTCTATTCGCGATCGATATGAATCTGGAGGTATTGGATACAAAGAGTCAAAAGATATTTTAGTAAAAAATATCGAATCGTTTATTGCACCACTACGAGAAAAACGTGCAGAATTAAGTAATGATATGAATCGAGTTGATGAGATATTAAAAAAAGGAGGAGATATAGCACGAGAGCGAGCAGAGAAAAAAATGATTGAGGTGAGAGAAAAATTAGGACTACGCTAATACCATGATACAAAAAACACGAATTGAAACATTAAAAAGTTCAGTAGGTAGTGAAGTAACTATCCAAGGTTTTGTGCATGCATTACGGGTGCAAAGTAAAATTATTTTCCTTATTGTTCGAGATATCAGTGGCACAGCTCAGTGTGTCATCATGAGCGATTCACCACTTTTTGACATAGCGAAAAACCTTACTATTGAATCTGTTGTACAAGTAAAAGGAACTGTAGTGGATGCCCCTAACGCCCCACAAGGAGCCGAAATTCAGCCTACAGAGCTAGAAGTTCTATCTCGCGCTCTTCCGGAGCTTCCGATCCCAATCGTCACAAAAAAAGGCGGTGAGGAGACTGAAGCGCCTGTGCGATTCGACTATCGATGGCTTGACCTCAGAAAGCCAGAGAAGGCTCATATTTTTAAAGTATGGACTGCGTTTGAACGTGGATTCCGAACATACTGGGAGAAAAATAATTTCATCCAACTCTATTCGCCATCATTCATGTCTACTCCAAGTGAAACAGGAGCAGAAGTATTTGAAGTGGAATATTTTGATAGAAAAGCATATCTTGCACAATCGCCACAATTCTATAAACAAATGGGTATCGCATCGGGATTTGAACGCGTGTTTATCGCAGGACCAGTATTTCGGGCAGAGCATTCATTTACCACAAGACACCTCACTGAATTTACAGGATGGGATTTTGAAGTCGGATTCGTTGAATCTCACCACGACATTATGGATTTTGAAGAGCAGATGATTATATCGGGCTTTGAAACCGTACCCCCCCAATTCCCAGATACCGCTATCGAAGTTCCAACAACGCCGTTTCCACGCATCCCAATCGCCGAAGTGAAAACGATTCTCAAAGGAATGGGAATTGAAAGCGCGGAGGAGCATGATTTGTCACCGGAAGAAGAACGAGCAATATCTGAATACGTAAAGAAAGAACATAATCACGATTTCGTATTTATCACTGATTACCACAAATCAAAAAGTGCTTTTTATCACATGCGCCTTGAAGAGGGCTCTGATCGATCTCGACGTGCTGATCTTCTGTATCGGGGTATCGAAGTAACCACACTTGCACAACGAGAACACCGACCAGAAATTCTCGAAGCTCAAGCAAAAGAAAAGGGAATGAATCTCGAGCCTCTTACTGACTACATCAATTTCTTCCGATATGGATGCCCCCCTCATGGCGGAGCTGGAATTGGTCCAGGGCGATTCATCATGAAAATGCTCGACCTTCCAAACGTGAGAGAGGCAACATACCTTCCGCGAGACGTTAAAAGACTCAATCCATAATGAACGAACAATCCTTCACCGTTAAAACCGACGTGTTTGAAGGCCCTCTCGACCTTCTTCTTTCGCTCATCGAAAAAAGAAAATTGTTTATTAACGATATTTCTCTTGCTCAAGTTGCAGACGATTACATTAATCACGTAAAAGCTCTTGGATCACTTCCTATGGATGCGACAGCTCATTTTATTTTAGTCGCATCAACGCTCTTACTCATCAAATCAAAATCACTTCTCCCATCAATGCCACTTACCGAAGAAGAGGTGGGTAGCATCGAGGATCTTGAACATCGATTACATGAGTACAAAAAATATAAAGAATTATCAAAACACGTTGCGCATTTGTTGAAAGGAAACTCATCATATTTCAAACTCCCTTCAAAACAGCTTCCTGTTGTATTCACACCTGACGAAACCATCACCACAGCATCTCTTCTCACGCATATTAAACAAGCGCTTCAAAGTGTTCCTCTTAAAGAAATACTTCCTAAAGTAGTAGTACAGAAAATTATTAGCCTTGAAGAAATGATAGATCGGCTTTCTGACAGAATCACAAGTAACTTGAAACTCTCTTTTAGTGAGTTTGCAAAAACCCAAGCAAAAGACACATCTTCTCAAGGATCCAAGCATATCGTAAGAAGAGAGGAGAAGGTTGCAATTATTGTGAGCTTCCTTGCAATGCTTGAGCTTGTAAAACAAGGAGCGATTGATGTAGTACAATCTGGAATCCACGATGATATAGAAATAGAAACAACAAGCCTTTCCGTTCCTAACTATGGTGAGGTATGATACATGTCCATGCAAGAATTTTCACTCCAATCACATATTGAATCAATTCTCTTTTTCAAAGGAGAGCCTATGCACGTAAAAACATTAAGTGAAATGCTTGATGTTGCAATTGACGATGTACAAAATGCAATTCTGCTTCTTCAAAAAGAACTAGAAAATCGTGGCCTTACACTGATTACAAACGGGGACGAAGTCGCATTGAGCACAGCGCCTCACACTGCACCTCTTATCGAAAAAATAACTAAAGATGAACTTGTTCGTGACCTTGGTAAAGCGGGACTTGAGACGCTTGCAATCATTCTGTACAAAGGAAGTGCCTCGAGGAAAGAAATTGATTCAATTCGCGGAGTAAATTCTTCGTTTATTCTTCGCAACCTCTCTATCCGAGGTCTCGTTGAAAGAGCAGAGAACGAAAAGGGAGAGCGAGGATACTACTACAAACCAACAACTGAACTCATTGCTCATCTTGGAATCTCTCGATTGGAAGACCTTCCTGAATATGATTCTGTAAAAAAAGATATCGAGGAAACGACTGAACGATTAAAACAAAACGACGGAGACAATGATTCAATTTAAATACACACAACAAGAAGGCATCGACAACAAAAGCCTTCTCCATCTTGCCTTGCTTCTTATCCTTGTGCTCAGTCTTTTTGCGCTTGTTTCTTTATATGTCGGAAGAAGCATACGAGCACCTCACCCAGCGGGAACTCTTACCGAACAATCCGTAAATCCTTTTGATACATTTTCTCTCGAAGCGAAATCGGCGATTGTGGTTGATTTACAAAAAAACAAAATACTCTTTGAAAAAGACGCAGACGTCGCGCGACCTATTGCATCAATCACAAAAGTAATGACCGCTGTTACGGCTCTTGATCTTGTCACGGAATCGTCTGTGGTAACGATCGATCGAACATTCCTCGACGAAGAAGGAGACAGTGGTTTATACCCTGGAGAACGTTGGCAACTTCGAGAACTTCTCGATTTAAGCCTTGTAGGATCTTCTAATGACGCCGCTGCGGCAATCGCTGCAGTTGTGGGGGTAAGCCAAATCCCTGAATCTGATCTCAGCATGGGAAGAACTGAATTTATTGCAAAAATGAATAAGAAAGCTCAGCTTCTTGGTATGACAAGTGCGGTATTTAGAAACGAAACAGGACTTGATATCCCTTCAGAAAATACTACTGGAGGCGAGGCGAGCGCTCGTGACCTTGTAACACTTATGCAGTATGCAATTACGAATCATCGAGATATTTTTGATGGAACAAGACAGGAAAGTGTTTCGCTTCAATCCTTAAACAACATCTCTCACACCACCCGAAACACAAATACCGTGGTATATGAAATTCCTAATGTGATTGTTTCAAAAACTGGCTACACTGATCTTGCGGGAGGAAACCTTGCGGTTGTATTTGACGCAGGTATCAATAAGCCAATTGCCGTAATCGTACTTGGCTCAACAAGGGAAGGCCGTTTTATTGACGTGAAGAACCTCTCTTATGCGGCACTCGAATATATTTCAGAAGGGAGGTAAAATAAACGTACTATGATTATTGCAGACATCATTAAAGTATCGCTCCCCGCAGTTGTATCTTTCGTAATCGGTATTTGCATTACTCCTCTTCTGACTCACTACTTGTACAAACATGAAATGTGGAAGAAGAAGGCAGGAAAAGTAGATCTATCAGGAAACAACACACCAATATTTAATGAGCTTCACAAAGAGAAGGAAGTAAACACCCCTCGACTTGGTGGCACAATCATTTGGTTTTCTACCGTACTTACAGCACTTCTCGTATGGGTTATTGCGTACATCTTTGGAAACGAACTTTCAGTGAAGTTAGATTTCGTAAGCAGGAATCAAACATGGCTTCCACTTCTCGCACTCTTTTTAGGTGGAGTATTTGGGTTTATCGATGACATACTTGAAATTCGAGGAACAGGAGACCACAAAGCAGGAGGGCTTTCACTCAAAAAAAGGCTTTTTATTGTGTTTTCCATTGGACTAGCATCAGGTTATTGGTTTTACGCAAAGCTTGGAATAATGTCGATTGGATTATTCGGTGGATTAGAACTTCCACTCGGAATACTTTTCATCCCTTTCTTTGCAATCGTATGTATTGCCATTTACTCCGGTGGAGTAATTGATGGAATTGACGGACTTGCTGGTGGAATATTTGCAACAATGTTTTCTGCCTATGGAGTGATCGCGTTTTATCAACAACAAATCGACCTTGCCGCACTTTGTCTTTCGATTGTAGGAGCAATTCTTGCATTTTTGTGGTTCAACATTCCACCCGCACGATTTTACATGTCAGAAACGGGAACTATGGGACTTACCATCGCGCTCGCAGTTGTTGCATTCATGACCGACACACTCGGAGGGGGGTACGGAGTGATTGTTCTTCCAATCATTGCACTTCCGCTTGTCATCACTACTCTCTCTGTAATTATCCAAGTTCTTTCTAAAAAAATTCGAGGTAAAAAAGTTTTTTTAGTCGCTCCTGTTCATCACCATTTTGAAGCCCTTGGCTGGCCAGCATATAAAGTAACAATGCGATATTGGATCATTGGAGTTATTTTCGCCATTCTTGGAGTTATCCTCGCGCTTGTATAACCAGTTGGGTGTTATAATACCGACTAATGAAAAAAGCCGTTGATAAGCCTTTTTTATTTGGACTCATAACCCTCATTGTTGTAGGTTTTTTTATTTTTAGTTCTGCATCATTAGGACTTCTTGCTCGAGACGGCGAACAATATTCAAGCGTTGCATTCTCTCAAACAGTATTTGGACTTTTGTTTGGAACGATAGCTCTCATTGCAACCTCAAGAATTCCTTACAAAAATTATAAAAAATATTCTTTCTATCTTCTGGTGGGAGCGTGCATATTTACTGCATTAGTATTTGTGCCGGGAATAGGATTCGAGCATGGGGGAGCGAAACGATGGCTTCTTATTGCAGGGCAGTCAATCCAACCTTCTGAATTTTTAAAAGCTGCATTTGTGATTTATCTTGCAGCTTGGCTCTCTAGTGTGAAAGACAAAGTTCAAACCGTAAAATACGGACTATTTCCACTTATGTGCATCTCTGGTATTGCGGGCGTCCTTCTTTTGCTTCAGCCTGACACCGATACATTCCTTGTTATGCTTGCTTCTGGAATCGCAATGTTTCTTACCGCGGGAGGAAAATGGAAACACATTCTTGTGTTATTTCTTATTGCATGCATAACCGTTGGTCTTATGGCGATATTTCGTCCTTATGTAAGGCAACGTATCACGACTTTTTTTGATCCATCTTCAAACGCGCAAACATCAAGTTATCAAATTCAACAATCACTTATTGCCATTGGGTCAGGGGGGTTAAGTGGCAGAGGATTTGGACAAAGTATTCAGAAATTTAATTTTCTTCCTGAACCAATTGGAGACTCTATTTTTGCAGTAGCAGCAGAAGAATTCGGATTCATTGGAGCCGTAGTTATTGTCTGTTTGTTTGTCTTTTTTGCAATTCGTGGTCTAAAAATTGCAGCAAAAACAGAAGATTCCTTTGGTAGACTGCTTGTTGTGGGAATTGTTATACTTATCATATCTCAGGCGTTTAATAATATTGGGTCCATGGTAGGGTTACTTCCACTTACAGGAATTCCGCTTCCATTTATGAGCCACGGGGGTACAGCGCTTCTTATTACCATGGGGCTTGCGGGTATCATTCTTAATATTTCGCGCCATCAAAAACACACACATATACGATGAAAATTTTACTTACAGGAGGAGGAACAGGGGGGCATGTATATCCAATTATTGCGGTAGCACAAGAAATAAACCGCATCGTATCCGAAAACAAACTGGTCGGAGTCGAACTCTACTACATGTCTCCAGAGCCTTATGACGAGGGGGAACTCTTTAATAACAAGCTTATCTATAAAAAAAATTACGCAGGAAAATACCGACGCTATTTTTCTATACTAAACTTTTTTGATATTTTCAAAACAATATGGGGTGTCATTAAATCAACGTGGGATATTTTCCTTATCTATCCCGATGTTATTTTTGGCAAAGGAGGGTATGCAAGCTTTCCAGCGTTGTTTGCAGGAAGAATTCTTCGTATTCCCGTTGTCATTCATGAATCAGATGCTGCACCAGGAAAAGTAAATGCGTGGGCAGGTAAATTTGCAGAAAAAATCGCTGTTTCATACCCAGAAACAGGAACATTTTTCAATGAAAAGAAGGTTGCGCATACAGGAAATCCGATTCGTAAAGATTTATTTCTTCCCCTTACCGCAAACGCTCATGAATACCTGAAGCTTGATCAAAAATTAAAAACAATTCTTATTCTCGGAGGATCACTTGGTTCAAGAACAATCAATGAAGCAATCATGGAAACTCTTCCAAAATTACTAGAAGAGTACCAAGTAATTCATCAAACAGGGAAAGCTAATATCGAAGAAGTTCGAAAAATCGCCGATGCAGTACTTTCTCAATCGCAACACAAAGACCGCTATCACACATACGATTACATGGATAATCTTACTCTTCGCTCTGCAGCAGGAGCTGCAAATCTTGTTATTTCACGAGCAGGATCGACTATTTTTGAAATCGCTGCATGGGGTATTCCTGCAATTCTTATTCCAATCACACACTCAAACGCTAATCACCAAATGAAAAATGCATATGCGTATGCGCGAACAGGAGCGGCTGTCGTAATTGAAGAAAACAATCTAACCGGAAATATTCTTCTTGCAGAAATTACTCGAATCTTAAACGATGAAACTCTTCTTGAGTCAATGAAAGAATCATCTAAAACATTCGTCAACAAAGATGCGGCACGATTGATTGCTGAAGAACTTATTCGCATAGCATTACGCCATGAAGTCTAACGAGATCATTACACGCTTTCCGCCATCACCAACAGGTCCGCTTCATATCGGGAATGTTCGAACTGCGTTATTTAATTACTTTTTTGCTCGCCAGCACGAAGGACAATTCGTGGTACGAGTAGAAGACACTGATCGTGCTCGATCAAAAAAAGAGTATGAGGAAAATATGCTCTCTGCTCTAACATGGCTTGGCATATCTCGTGATGGTGAATTGTGGCATCAATCAGAACGGACGGATGTATACACCTCGTACCTTAGAAAACTTATCGACTCTGGAAAAGCATATATTTCCATTGAAACAGAGGGGGAGAACAAAGAAGTAGTACGTTTTAAAAATCCAAACACCACAATCACATTTCATGACCTCATTCGAGGTGAAGTGACATTCGACACTACCGAGCTCGGTGATTTTATCATTGCGAGAAATATCAAAGAACCGGTATACCACCTTGCAGTTGTCATTGACGACTTTGAAACGGGAGTGACTCATATTATTCGAGGAGAAGATCATGTTTCAAACACCCCGCGTCAAATTTTAATTCAAGAAGCAATTGGCGCACCTCGTCCAATATACGCACACCTTCCTCTTATTCTTGCAAATGATCGATCAAAACTCTCAAAGCGAAAACATGGGGAAGCGGTTTCGCTTGATTACTATCGCAACAAAGGATACCTTCCTCAAGCGCTTGTAAACTATATGGCGCTCCTTGGATGGAATCCAGGAACTGAACAAGAAATCTTTACGTTAGAAGAACTCATTCGCACATTTGATATCACTCGCATTCAAAAAGGTGGAGCGATTTTTAATGAAGAAAAATTACAATGGTTTAATCGAGAGCACATGAAGTTGCTTCCAAAAGAAGAGCGGATTAGACATGCAATTGAAGCAATTGAAGCAATTGAAACATCTCAAAGATTCAAACATGCACAATGGACAATTCCTTCTCACATGAAAGAAAGTGTCGCAGAACTCTGCGTTCAGCGAATCGCATATTGGAAGGAAGCAGAGGAACTAGCAGAACAAGGAGAATTTGATTGGGTAGTAGAAGCACCTTCTCAAGTAGCACCTCTTATTTATTGGAAAGACGAAACTGATCCGGAAAAAACAAGCAACCGTCTTGAACACATACTAAGTATTCTCAAAGAAAACGAAGATTGGTCTTCTCCTCAAGTGATCAAAGATCAAATCTTTCCTTATGCAGAAAAAGAAGGAAGGGGGGCAGTGCTTTGGCCAATGAGAGTGGGGCTTTCAGGCAAAGAAAAATCTCCTGATCCGTTCACACTCTCACACATTCTTGGCAAGGATGAAACAATACGTCGTCTTGAAAAAGCAATTGAGTTCTTGAAAAAATAAATGCGCATATTGATTGTCACACTCATTTTTATACATGTTTTTTCCTCAATAACAGGTATCTTTGATACTTCTGTATCAGCAATGTCTGTAGAAGAATTACAAAGAGAAATCGAATTAAAAAGAATTGAAAAAGAAAAAATTGATGCAGAGAATAGAAAACTCGAGGCACAGATTCAGCAAGTAAACACTCAAGCAAAATCACTACAAAATGAAGTAAAAACACTCGATACTACGCAAAAAAAACTTCAGAATGACTTAAGAATCACTGAAACAAATATCAGCAGAACAGAACTTTCAATCGAAAAAGCTGGCATGGAAATTCTGACCAGCGAACAAATTATCGAACAAAACAAAAAAGCTCTCGCAGAAAGTATTCGAACCATTGCACAAGCAGATAGCATGAGTGCAATTGAACTTTTCCTTAAAAACAAAAGTTTAAGTGCTACATGGGATGAACTTGATTCACTTGAACAATTTCAAGTTTCTATCCGTGCGAAAACTGAGGAGTTAGTTCGTGTAAAAGAAAAACTTGTAGTTCAGAAAAAAGATAGTGAGGAAAAGAAGAATGAACTTCTGGGTCTTAAAGTCGATCTCGCTGATAGAAAAACGGTTGTAGAGCAGAACAAGCAAACAAAAGCGACTCTTCTTACTCAAACACAAAATAAAGAATCTGAATATAAAAAATTACTTGCAGAAAACATTGAACGAGGAAAAAAATTCGAACAAGAACTCTTTAATTACGAAGCTCAATTAAAAATTGCGATTGATCGATCAAAACTCCCATCGGAACGATCCGGTGTTCTTCAATGGCCACTCGATAACGTGACCATAACCCAGCGATTTGGCCGAACAGTAGACTCAAGAAGACTATACACTTCTGGTACCCACAATGGAGTCGATTTTCGTGCTTCTGTAGGAACCCAAGTAAAAACTATTTTAAGTGGAGTAGTCCAAGCAACAGGAAACACGGATGATCAGAAAGGATGTTTTTCATATGGCCGCTGGATCCTTATAAAACACCCAAACGGCCTTACAAGCCTCTATGCGCACCTTTCTTCGTCTCGCGTCAAAGCGGGTGATACCGTTGAAACTGGGCAGGTTATAGGGCTTTCAGGAGGGCAACCAGGGTCACCTGGAGCCGGCTACTCAACTGGTCCCCACCTCCATCTTGGGGTCTTTGCCTCAGAAGGAGTTGTTGTTCAAAAATACGGATCTAGCCGATTTTGCCAACAGGTATCTATCCCTATTGCAAGTACCGATGCATACCTCGATCCTCTTGCATATTTACCTCCTATAAACTAATTTTTAACTATGCATACGCATCACAGGGGATTCATTGGAGCAGGAATTCTTATTGTCCTCGGACTATTAATTCTTCAATTCGCTTTTGATGTAAATGTATTTGGATGGCTTAAATCTCCGTCAGTAGTACATGTGTTAAGCTATCTCAAAAAGCTCATCTTCATTATTTGGAGATACATTGAAATGCCATTCATGTGGATTTGGTCAGACCTTATCGTAGATGGTGTCTGGAAATACATTGTATTAGGATGGGATGTCCTAACTGCGTGGATTGATACGCAATAACGAAAGAACATGAAACTGAAAGTTATTTTATTCTTCGCACTTTCTCCAATTTACGTACCAGCGTATCTTCTTTTGCACTACACCTACAAATGGTGGGAAGGATTACTTGAATAAAAGAAAATAAAAAGCTATCCACGTCAATAGGTTACAAGAGGGAAAAGTGCTGATATACTAATTGGGTATTACGATAATTCATATACAAATGGCAAAAAGCAATTCAGCATTTATGAAGCCTATGACTATAAGCTCTGAGCTTGCAGTTGTTGTAGGTAACGGTCCAATGCCTCGATCAGAGGTTGTGAAGAAGCTCTGGGATTACATCAAAAAAAATAATCTCCAAGATCCAAAAAATAAAAGAAACATCAACGCTGACGAAGCATTGAAGAAAGTATTTGGCGGAAAGGCTACTGTGAGCATGTTTGAAATGACAAAACTCGTTTCGGCTCATCTTTCATAAGAGTCACTCTTAACAAAAAACCACTCATATGAGTGGTTTTTTGTTTGATTAATCTATATAAATTTGACTTTTCAGCAATTTCATTCTGTTTTATTTTATTATTGACGCTCACGTTTTTTATGTATTAAATACCCTTAGTTCTTTTTATCGCACACCTTGTATTGTAGTCATAGCAAAAAGGTACTGATATATCGGTATTTTCTTGCTATGACTACCACTTTGGTAGACCTATGGCACAACACGGCGAAAACCCACAAGGAGAAACCGCCATGAGTACCTTAGAAAAACAGACGTGCAAATTCTTAAGCAGGATAGTTGAGAATCTTCCACCTCTCGATAAAACGACGATGCAAGAGTGGATTGAAAATCCCATAGCACTTCAAGAGTTTTTGAAGGGGCTTACCATAGCTCCAGGGAGCTATCACCCAGAATCCATTTCTGCGTCATCAAGGCTAGTGAAAGTTGATCGAAATAAACCATCTCAACATCAACCCCCCAGATCAACCTTAGTAAACTCCAAATTATCAAGAAGTGGTCCATCTCGCTATGATCTCACAGCATTACAGAATATCACCCCACACATCACGCAAGGAGCACATGAGGCGACTGGATACGCTATTTTGCAATATTTGGAAGGAACAACAAACTACTTCCTTTATCATTGCCTTAGCTTACAAGATGCAAGTGCTATAGTCGAAAAAGATCCCGAGCTATTCAGAATGATTTTTGGAGACAGGATACTGTATTTTTGGAAATCTGCTTTATTTACACAGAACGGAGAAAGATGCGTTCCTGGATTAGTAAGCGAAGAAATACAAGGGAAAGTCACGACAGTATTTCATCTGTATCCACTAGATGCAGTGGTAAATATTGATCGAGACCCCGTATATCTGTATCCGTAAAACAGTAGATCCTTAACCTCCACTTATCCAAAATATAAGTGGAGGTTTTTATATCAAAAGAAAATGACACAAAAATACAAAATAAGTCGAAAATAAGAAAAATTTAAAAAACGCTCAAAAGGCGTTTTTTATTTAATTTAAAAATAAAAAATAATTTCTAAAAAAATCTAATCTGGTCGAAGGGAAGAGTAAGTTTGTGAAATAACATAAAAAAAGAAAAATAAACCACTCACCCGATTTTTTAAAAAATGATGCGAGGGGAGTACTTATCTAAAATAGAGCCAACTTTCCCTCTAGTATAATGTCGCAAAAGATATATTGTGCGACACATAGATATAAAGCCTTTATGAACCCAGACTTATAAGTCGACTCGCTTCTCTTTCGCTTAATGGAGTCACACTGAGCCTGGATCCTTTTTGGAGAATAATCATTGATTGTAATGCGGGATCAATTCTCATTTCGTTAATTGAAATCTCTTTATTAAATTTTTTAACAAAAGAAATATCAACACAATCCCAAATACTTTTTTCTTTTGTTGCTTTTGGATCAAAGAATTCGCTTTTCTTATCAAATTGAGTAGGGTCTGGATATGCAACCTTCACTACCCTAGCAATTCCCGCAGCGCCTGGGGGAGTTTTATTTGAATGATAAAAAATACATACATCATTCTTTTTCATGCTACGAAGAAAATTTCTAGCTTGAAAATTTCTGACATCAGTCCATGCCACTTTTTTATCTTTCTTTAAATCGAGAATTGAATAACAATCGGCTTCGCTTTTTAAAAGCCAGTATTGAATAGGGTCTTTTTTCATATTAGAGCTTTCGTATTACCGCTTTTACGATTGCAGCGATGCGGAAACTTTCTTCAGGATAGATGTTGTCATAATTTCTATTTGCAGGTTCGAGGTATGGACGACCTTTTTTATCTCTTCGAAAATATTTCATTGTCCAACCTCCATCAACTTCAGCAATTACAATGTCTCCTTCTCGAGGCTCTCCTTTTCTTTCTACAAGCACATAGTCACCCTCTTCAATGTGAGCTTCGATCATGGAGTCACCTTTTACTTCAAGAAGATATGATTTGTCTTTATTATCAATAAGAAAATCTTCCAAACTTACAGAATCGAGATCTTGCTCTTCTGCCGTCGTTGGCATACCAGCTTCAACAAGACCTAAAAGAGGAATTTCTCCATACATTTTGTTTGGAATAATTTTCCCTTTCGAATCTTTTGAAACTATTCCCTCCCCAACGAGTTTATTGATAAGTTTATGAACTGAATTCTTAGATTTGAAACCCGCTATTTCCATAATTTCTTGATAGCCAGGCATCCTTTTATTTTTTTTATAAAAATTCAGTATTTTCTTTTTATATTCTTCGCTCGACATAATAGTATTTAGAAAAGAAATGATGAGAACCACATAGACGGTCGCAACGTTCTACTTCTCGCTTCGAGGTCATGAAGCATTGAAACAAGCATTTTGTGTCGTTTCGCTTCTCTTTTGTACGGAACACCCAAAATAATTTTCATGTCGATTTGGGCATTTACGTTTCGGATCTCTCGACTGATCGTCTTCGTGAGTTTGTTTTCGCTCATGATTTTTATGCAACTATTGATATGCATATAGTATAAGTGAACTTTCGTTCACCTACAACTATTTTCTGGGGAAAACTCACTCTCCATACGAACCTGTGCTCTTCTTTTCTCATTTTGATACAATAGAGTCTCACTATAAAAACATATGTCATTTATACGAAAAAATATTTGGATTATTGGGTTTGTTGTTTTATTC
>CAYVKU010000007.1:22180-23501 GCA_964452305.1 uncultured Candidatus Saccharibacteria bacterium
GCGTTATTTGCAATGTATCTTGCTGGACGAGGAAATCAATTCCCTCAAGGTGGCACCGCTGTTGAAACAACACAGTTTGAAATAAACGCAGATGATAACGTAAAGGGTGCACAAAATGCGGTCGTTACTATCGTAGAATTTAGCGATTATCAATGTCCTGCTTGTAAAAGCTACGCACCTGTTCTCGATGAAATTATAAACGCATTCCCTAATGATGTTCGACTTGTATACAAACACTATCCACTTCGAAGTATCCACCCTCGAGCAGATATCGCAGCAAGAGCAGCGGAAGCAGCAGGAGCGCAAGGAAAATTCTGGGAAATGACTGATCTTCTTTTCGCGAATCAAGAACTATGGTCACGACAAGCAGGCACACAAGCATTTGAAGAATACGCTTCAACACTTGGCTTAAATCAAGCTCAGTTTCTCTCAGATCTTGAATCAGACGCAGCAAAAAATAAAGTAAATAATGACGTGGCACTAGGTCAGTCTCTCATGATCACAGGAACTCCAACGTTCTACGTAAACGGAAAAAGAGTCACCAATCCACGAAGCTTTGAGGAATTCAAACTCTTCATTGAAACAGAAATCAATACTGTAAAAGGACAATAGAAACATGACGCGAGTACAATCAACACTTCTCGGAATATTTCTCTTGGCAGGTATTATCGGTTTCTTTGACGCTACATATTTAGCAACAAACCACTTCCTGAATATCACTCCGCCATGTATTGCAACAAGTGGGTGTGACACCGTAACAACCAGTGAATATTCTAAAATTCTTGGTATTCCAGTAGCTCTTCTTGGTGCTTTCTTTTATTTAAGTGCGGTCATGGCAGGAATCTACTTTATTGACTCACGAAAGAAAGTTGCAATAAAGATCATGGTTCTGCTCGGTATAGTTGGGTTTGTTATGTCTTTGTGGTTCGTATCACTTCAATTATTCGTGATTAAAGCATTGTGCTTTTACTGTCTCATCTCTGCATTAACCTCAACCACATTATGTATCACAGCGATTCTTCTGTATCAAAAGACAAAAGAACTGCCATTAGATACGTCGACACCATAGAAAAACCCCAGCCGAAGCTGGGGTTTTTCATACACTTTGATTTAGATTATCTACTTGCTACTTGAGAGTAGTTTGCCCAACAATGTGATGAAGCAAACCATGGACGAGCACCTTCCTTCTCATAAAGATAGTCGGCATATCCCAACTGACCTTCAAGAGTAGTGATGTCATGTCCGAGCTTAAGTGCTGTGTCCTTATGGAGTGATGACATGATCTGGAATACTCCAATAGCACTACTTTTCGGATTCTTCA
>CAYVKU010000007.1:23519-24196 GCA_964452305.1 uncultured Candidatus Saccharibacteria bacterium
GAACTGTCGGAACGTCGATTCACAACGTGCGATGTCCACCATAATCGGCTTATCTGCAAAGTACTCCTCTACCACTTCCTGCACAGTCTTTTCTTTCATTTCTTGAACCATTGGCTCTGGTGAGACAACGGCTGATGCAGGAATTTCTATTTGATTTGGAATAGAGCTAAAACCCAAGATAACAGTCGATAATGCGAACGTCGTAAGCTGGATAATACGTTTTATGGCTATAACTAATTCTGTCGTTTCCGAAAAAAATAAAACTCAGCACTTGTCTGAGTCCTAAATACAATAGCATTTTTAGAAGCCGAAGTCAAGCATTTTTGACTTCAAAATACCTATAATATCCTTATTTTTAGCCACATATCGGCAATATTGAATAGACCATTTTTTCTGCTTTTTGTCGAATTCTCCCCTCCCCTTCACCAAACAATAAACCCTCCTCCAAATTGGAGAAGGGTTTGGTTCCTACTCAATCATAGGATGTGGAATTGAGAGGAAAGGCGTAGCGGTTTGACCCTGAAGTGAGTCTTTGCCAACGGCAAATATCGCCTCAAAAACAGAAAAGAACGCGAGGAGGGTATTTTCGAGTCCTGAAAAAACACGAGGAACAACGAACTTAAGCACAATGAGAAAGATCCCTATCCCCAATGCTCGTGTGATATACATACGGGTAT
>CAYVKU010000007.1:24229-24799 GCA_964452305.1 uncultured Candidatus Saccharibacteria bacterium
TATGAGATGACAAATCTCATAGCTGTCTCTAATTGAGCTACCCTCCTCTTGGGTAGGGACTAGGTTCTAGGGACAAGCTTGTAGACTAATACCTAGAAGCCACACGCTAGCACCTATCTAAGAGGAGATGTTCGTATTTCAAAGTACACACTTATTTTATAGAACATTTTTAAGCCACACACAAGAACCCCTGTGTCAGCCGAAGAGCGACACGGGGGTTATTTCCAAAACCAAACACTTCTTACACGTTCACGCTTAAAACTTTCTCTTTGCAAGAATTACTGCAAAAAAGCCCTTCTTCACTGCACGTATCACACACAAGATAGTGAGCGTTACATGATTTGTTTTTACAATTCACATATCGCTCTGTTTTTGCTTTACAAATATCACACTCTCCCACTACAGTATGATTTTCTGGTGTATCAAAATCCATTGCAATTCGATTATCAAATACATAGAGCTTTCCTTTAAAAGCTTGGTTCGGATACTTCTCCATATATGTGACGATACCATTTTCAAGCTGGTATACATCTTTAAAACCCTTTTTCACGAGGTATCCTGATGCTTTTT
>CAYVKU010000007.1:24874-25402 GCA_964452305.1 uncultured Candidatus Saccharibacteria bacterium
CAGTTTTATCTTTCAAAGCCTCGAGTTTTGGAAGAACCTGTGGCAAATCTCTAAAATTTTTCATTCCAGGATCGATAGAACCCTCGAATCTTCCAATCTTATATTCATAATCATTTCGCATGTCTACAATGGCAAACTCTTTACCCTCCTCAATCCATGAGTGAAGTTCTTCTGCCTTTAAATGTTTACCTGTAGTCTCCCAAGGCTTCACATCTTCATCTCCTAAATGTGCCGAAACAATTTCTTTTCTTAATTTCACTTTTAATTTCGGAAACGCATTTCCATCACCCTTGCTTCGCTTAATATTGGTATCAGAAAAACGCGGATCAGAGAGAAGGTGGTCAACATATGTTTGAATGTGTTCTTTCGTGCCTTCCAGTGTGCCGTTAATACCTTCAGACGCAATTAACAGACGTCCTTTTAGCCCCAAAGACTCGCACAGAGAACGCTCTCGTTCTACCAGCTCTTCTGGGTTTTCAATAGGCACATATTTGTAATAGAGAATTATTTCGTGCATAGAATTAGCAG
>CAYVKU010000008.1:0-9342 GCA_964452305.1 uncultured Candidatus Saccharibacteria bacterium
AGGCGTTGAGGAAACAGGTATTTTAGTTAGCATCGCAGATATTTAAAAAACAAAAAAAGAACGTCATTTAAATTCTTATCTTAAAGAAAAAGGCACCACTTGGTTTAATCCCTGCAACGGATTAATGGGTTTTTGGAATGAGTATAGGAAACTTAAGGAGAACTTAAACAAGCCACACGAGTATGTGTGGAGGCATAGGGACCTAAAGAGAGCGAAAGAAATTTACGCCACATCAATTATCGCTAAAGTAATGGAGCAACAAGAAAAAGTTGGTCCTTGGTGGATTTTGAAACCAAGAAATGACCCTCCTGATGGAGTTATAGGAACTATAGTTGAGAAAAATGGTATTAAAAAAATGCATATTCGAGAAATAGAGATTGTGGAGCATATCTCAGGCGAAGTTCTCGATACAATAAAAAATAAACTCGCAAATAAAAAATACGAACCTAATACCGTATTGGTTTGTTACCTTTCCAGTGGTGGCGAATATGACCTAGAGAAACTTGCAAAAGATATATCAAAAGAAATCACCAGCCTGGACCACATATTCTTAGTGTTCACTGGACAATTAATCAGTGAAATTCCCTTAAATGTAAGCAATGAGGAGTTTGCACGGGCAATTATGAAAGTATCTCTGGTACAGGTGAAGCCTATCTATTCCGTAACAACAATCGACCCAATTGGTGTATGTGATAATTGGCGAGCTGGCAAGGAGGGTAACTTTTTTATATTTGAGGGATTAGGAGGTGGCGATGCAAGACCTATAACACTGGAAAATCCTCCACAACTGTTTTAATTACTATGCAATTACAAGATAAAGAAAGAATTGAACAATTCATCTCGATTAACGAGAAAATTAAAAACTCAAGGTTTGTTAGAGAAACAAAGAGTATTAGTTTTAATTTAAGGGTTGGTGTAGGTAAACCGCTCGAACAAAATTTGAGCGGATTTGATGAAGACGATTTACGCTCAATGCTAATGGACTTGAGGAAATTTACAATAAAACGTGACGATGTTTACTTGCCTCAGATATGCGATTTATTGATAAATCATAGTAGTGACCAGACAACGATTAAAAACATAGAGAAATGTAAGGACCTTTATAATCAACTTATGAAAGAGCCAGCCGTAAAAATGATTATTGAAAGTGATACAGAGAGCGGAAAATCCGTTTTGGATAAATGGCTGTACGGTCACTATATACACGAAAAACAACATAAACAGGACTTACAAAAGCTTGGTATCGGTCAACAATTCCATAAAGCCAACTTCATATGGAGCATCACCGAACTGATAAAGATATCATCTTGGGTCTCTAATAATGCAAAGAATGTTCTAGGAACTGCTGGAATAGCTAGACCGTAAATCCATATTTTCTTCAATTATTGCTTTCCGAACATTGTCCCAAGTGCGGAGCAACAAACAAAAAGCCCTGATACAACGTATCGGGGCTTTTTGTTTGCATCTAGACCTTATACATCAGTCTGCAAGATAGCTATCAAACCAAATTGCGTGGCAGGTATAACCGCCAGGATTCTTTTGTAAATAATCTTGGTGATATTCTTCCGCTTTAAAAAAAGTGGTAAATGGCTCAAGACTCGTAACCACAGGAGCGCTCCAACGTTTTGACGCATTCACCACCGCAATCATTTCTTCGGCTTCCCTTTTTTCTTCTTCGTTTCGGTAGAAAATTGCTGATCGATACGACGTACCTATATCATTTCCTTGCTGATTTATTGTCGTTGGGTTATGTATTCGAAAGAAAAAATCTAATAGCTTTCTGTAAGAAATAATGGCCGGATCATATTCAATCAAAACAGCTTCTGCGTGCCCTGGATGATGTTCATACGTTGGATTCGTATTTATTCCACCGGAGTACCCTGCTTCCGTTCGTATAACTCCTGGTACGTTTCTAATTAAATCTTGAAGACCCCAAAAACATCCACCAGCAAATACTGCGTAATTACTCATTGCATATACTATTTATTACTTACCAAACCATTCCTTTTGCCATTGTTGCATCAATGTTATTTCTTTTTTTTGAGCCTCAATAATTTCATCTGCTAAACGGATGAGCTCAGGTCGTGTGCTTTGATTACGTGCCATATACGCCATTTCAAGAGCTCCCTCATGATGCACAATCATTTCAGCGAGGAACGCTTTATCAAAATCATCTCCGACTCTATTACTTAACCCGGCGACCATAGCATTCATCTCGCTATGCATCGCGCTGTTATGAGGCATTGAGTGATTATTAGAAGCAGGATCATACTTTCCTCCATAATACCCTCCTGTTGCACCAATAATAAAAGCAGCAAGAATAATGATCAATGTTTTTGTATTCATGGCGCCCATATTACCATATGCTTATCATTAGGTTGATTTCCACATACAATAAAAAATAAACAATATGAAAACCATTCAAATTATTCACCTGTTACTCGCCACGATATCAGGAATGCTTCTCATTGGATACGGAGGTATGGATGACAGTCCGGGAGCTCAGTTTCTCGGACTGTTACTCATCATTACTGGAATCGTTGTGATTATAAAAATAAGAAAACATTCTTCAAAAGAATAGGTGGTATCATTGGCGATATGAACAACATAATGCGCATTGCAAAAATAGTCGGAATTATTTTACTTATTCCCCTGTTTGGGAATATGTTTATTGATGGATGGAACTGGACTGTCCTTGATTTTATTGCAATGGGAACGCTTCTTTTTGTTACTGGCCTTGCTATCAATGTTGCCGCGCACCGTATTCACAATCGAACATATCGAATTATTACTATTGTATGGATCGTGATTCTACTCATCGCTCTTTGGACTGAACTTGCCGTTGATGCTGTGTCCCAGCTCGTACACTCCATTCTTAACTAGTGTTACATTATCGATGGATACACCCTGCCCAACAGCACGGTCTTCTTTTTCCGCCAGAAAGATCTTCTAAAGCTCTTTGTATGCGACGATTTCTTGTTTCTTGTTTTTTCGCTGATTCAATCCAACAAATCCACTCATTTCGAGCAAGCGGAGTAATATTCTCCCAAGCATCTCGCGCATCACTCTTTTTTAAAAGATACGTTTTAAAATCAGTAGGTATCAAATGCACAACTCCACTTGAGATGTTTTTATTCATGTTTACAGTATAACGAACAAAACCCACCTAATCATGGCAGTTACATACGCATATCTCCGGAAGTGGCGAACATTCTTTTTGTTATTTAATCGATCAGTATATAACGTACTACTTGCAAAGAACTAACAAAGAAAATACAGTATAAAAATACTGTTCGTTTTTACCTTTTTGTGGGGGATCTATGATTTTCACATCAGAAAACCAAGAAGAACACCTCCCCAGAAGCTCCTTGTTCATTCATCCAAGTCACAACATCGAAAGAGCTTCGTTACAATATGGAAGTATTCTCTGCATACAATGTATGGAAACCAGAGACGGAATAAGTGGTGACGACGCGTTATCGAATCCCTGTAAAAAACCGAGATCAGAAAACCACCCAAACTAAATGGGTGGTTTTTTATTTTTTCTCTCCAAAAACGGTATACTTATTTCTATGAAGTCTTTTTCTATAACCATAACGCTCATTGCACTTGTGTGTATAGGCCTCTTTTTTGTACAGCGTTTTTACAATACAACACACACAATTACAGAAGACGTTTCTATTTCTGCAATCGAATACGTAAAAAGTAATATTTCAACACTTTCACCTGAAAAAGAAGTGTTAGGAGGAGTCTTTTACGTTACTCAAATATCAGCAAAAGATGGTAAAGGTTTTGTGGAATACGAAGATGGACATATCGCACTGAAAGCAACATTTACATACGAAAAAGTAAACAATGAAATACAGATTACTTCGTTTACGATACAACCCGACTAAATGTATAATCTTGACACAAAATCAATAAAATGATTTTGTTATTTTAGACCCTCAACAAGGAGATCATTTGACTCTTCCGAGAATCCAGAGCACTACAGCCACCCTGGCATTTTCTCTGGTGTGTGTGCTTACCGCGATACATTTTTGTCTCAACGCCCCCTCATACACCGTGATGTACAAGTGGCTCGTGCTCGTAACATACGTGGTACGACTCACGATTCTTGGATTTACCGCTTTTACCATTCCGAAAACCAGAGCCTCTTACTGGGGATTGGGACTTTTCGTGATGGTATCCATTCTCTCGTCGCTATTTCTTGGAATAGACAGGGCTCGGCCAGGCGGATACATAGAAGAGCTCGTGCCCGTTATTCCATATGGGGACACAAGAATTGAACATATTCGCTATCATCTCGCTCACGATCTCGGAGCACTGGTGTTTGTATTGTGCTCATCGTGGATTCCTGCACTGTTTGAGATGAACGATCCAAAATGGAAACGGAGGACACGATATGAAAGCATTGAATAAAACCCGCACTTTGCGGGTTTTTATTTAAGTGAAAAAGTGAAAAATTTCATTTTCCCTACTCGCACAACTCCGTGTATTTCTTCTATCTTTGTTTCGGCAGAAAGAATGTGATCATCGACAACAAGACGAACTGCTTTTTGTTCAAAAAGACGACGCAATTCCGTTTTACTCTCAAACAATCCTGAAGAAAATAGAGCTTCAAAAAGAGATGCGTCTTTTTCACATTCTACAGAAATCGCATCACCCTCCTCAATACTTGATTGAGAAAACTTTCTCTCAAATTCTTCCCTTTCTTTTTCTCCCGCTTCAAGTGATCCTGTCTCTAGAGCAACCAAAAACACCCCTAACTGCTTCTTTAGTTCAAATGGATTTTGAAGAATAGCTTCTTCAAACTCTTTCACTTCATCATCGCGAATGTCAGCAAAACTTTTCATGTACGGAGCGATGAGTGCATCTGGTATAGACATAATTTTCCCAAGTTTCTCAGCAGGTGATGCTGTTACAGAAATATAGTTTCCATAACTCTTACTCATTTTCTTTCCGTCTCCACTAGTGCCTTCGAGAATAGGAGTCGTACACACAATCTCTTTTTCCATTCCTTTATATTCTTGTACAAGACGGCATTGTTGAAAATTTAATAACTGATCTACCCCACCCAGCTCGACATCAGTTTCAAGGTGCACTGAATCAAGGCCCATGAGTGCACCGTATACCGCTTCAGCAAGTGATACCGCTTGAGCATTTTTAAACCGTGCTCGAAAATCTTCACGCTGAAATGCATCAGAAAGCGAAACCGATTGAAGAACAGGCAAAAGCGAGTCAAGTGTCATGGTGTTTAACCATGCAGAGTTATAACTTACCTGAAGTTTACTTGTGTCAATAAAACGAGAAACTTGATCAATATACGTTTTTTTATTTTCATCAATCTGCTCTTTGGTGAGCGGAACTCTCGCGGTTTCTCGTCCAGATGGATCTCCAATCAAAGCGGTGAAATCTCCGATTACAAAATCAATAGTGTGTCCCGCTTTCATAAACTGGCGAAGAACCATAATGGGAACTAGGTGTCCCAAATGCACATCAAATCCCGTTGGATCAATACCGAACTTCACCCGCAACGTTTTCTTTGTTCCAAGACGTGAAATAAGCTCTTCTTCAGAGATCATGGTTACTATCTTTGGTTTGAGATAGGAAAGAAAATCTTTTGGGCTAATTCCATCCCAAGACTCTTTCGAGCGGAGGAAAAAACGTTCATCAAATCGCTGCATATACAGCAATAATGCACGATTTTTAGCATTTTGTCAGCATCAAAAAGATTGCACGGCACCAAAGAGATTGCTAGGATAACCGCGATATGATTCCACAAACTATTCTTTCTGCGCTTCTCATTGCTGGTATTACCCTTATTTGGAGAGTGGCACGGGGCTATCCATTTACACAAAAACACCTGTCAAAAATCTCTCCTTTCTTTAAAAAACAACTTTCTTGTAGCACTTGTGTGTTGTATTGGATATCAATTGTATTTTCAATTTTTTTCGCACCACTACGCAATTGGCTTCCTTATACACGATCAACCTATCTATGGGGCGAAGACGTACTTCTTCCTTTTTTGTTTCAAAGCATGATTATAGGAACCATTGCATCCATAATCTATTTTACTATTGTGATTCTTATTGAAGGAGGAAATTTTCTCACCGAAGCATCACACAGAAAGAGCAATTCTTCTATTTCTTAAGAAGATCTCGAATTTCTCGTAGTAGCGCAATATCTTCTGGAACAGAAGGAGCTTCTACTTCCCCTTTTTTAAATCGAGTCATAAATGTATTGAGAGGAAGAACGACAAAGAAGTAAACCGCGGCACCAACAATTAAGAATGCGATAAGCGCATTAAGAAAACTTCCGTACATAAAAGTACTTCCATTCAAAGTAAACGTAAGTCCTGAAAAATCTGACACACGAATAACTGCCCCAATAAACGGAGTGAGAATATCTTTGACTAGTGAGTTTACAAGTGTTCCAAATGAGGCACCGATTACCACACCAACTGCAAGGTCTACAACATTCCCTCTCATAATAAAATCCCGAAAACCGTGAAGTATTTGTTTCATATGTATATATTCTATGCCTCACACTGTGAGCAATCAACTAGCGCAAACTATACTTTTGAGAGAAAATACTATTATGAACATTCAATGGAACACAGTTACCTGGTATTCAAAACTTGCTGCCCTACTCTTCTTTCTTATTGTATTTCCGATGATTGCATTTGGTATCGGAAGAGAATATCAAAAAACTGTGCAATTTCTTGCATACACCACAAAACCAACACAACCACAAAACACTGAGGCTGCGAAAAAACAATACAGTGGCATACGAGGCACAACCAATCCAGAATCTCTTGTTGCAATCAAGCATGAAAATGGAGGATACAGTGAAACCGTATCAAATAGTGATGGCTCTTTTATTATCTTTCTGAATCCAGGAACATACGTAGTAAAAACTCCTCAAGCTGAAACTGAAGTCGAGGTAACAACAGGGACAATGAGTAAAATCACCCTTATACAGAAATAACAGCACGATCGTCTACAGAATAGTTACCAATTGTATTCCTTCTTAAAGAAGTCATGGTCGCTACTGTATTTAATCTCCTTCCTAATTCTTCAATAAGTGATCGAATGTACGTACCACTCGACACAGAAAAAAATACAGTAGCTTCATCTCCTTCAGCATGAATACAATACGCATCATCAATATGCATTGTTTTTATCGGCACTTCTACCTTTTCATCATTTCGTGCATAGTCATAGAGTGGTCTTCCCTGTTTTTTTATAGCCGAATAAAGAGGCACAGGGAGCAATATGTCCCCTTTCATATTTTGTAATACAGAATCAATCATATGGTTTGAAATAGCAGGTGTTGGTTTTTCTTCGACAACAACTCCTGATATATCCCCCGTATCAGTGCGTATTCCAAATCGAATACCGCTCGTATACGTTTTTGGCAACTTTAAAAATTGAGACAATTCTTTTGTCTTCTCCCCAGTTGCAATAATCATAAGCCCCGTTGCAAGAGGGTCGAGTGTTCCAGCATGTCCCATTTTTCGAATACCAAGCTTTTTTCGCAATTCACGAATAACATCAAATGAGGTGATTCCACTTCGCTTATCAACAAAGATAATTTCATTCATATATTGGTTATAACAATATTGCTAGATATTGACAAATGACAATAAAAGTAGAATTATAAAAAAGGAACCCTAACACGGAGTGAGAACATGACAGATCTTCACGAGATCTACAAAGAAGAAGCTGGGATTGGTGGCGAAACGAAATCGCCCCAAATCAAGATACTTCCCAAAGAAACATCTGAAGAGCGAGTGAGGAGAATGAACGCAAGGCATGCGGCCATACATGCGCATCCTCCCGCACCAGATGCAGAAGTTCACAAGAGGAAGATCAGAGATGCGTACAACAAAGCAATCCATGACACACGAGATTGGCCTACTGATAGTTGATCTTGAAGTGTTTATGTCCCGTCGCTCATATAAGCGGCGGGATTTTTTAATCAAACAACCACCCGTTTAGGGTGGTTGTTTTTTATTACATATTTCCAAATACAAACCGTGCAGCGTTGTTTAGTTTTCCAAACGGACGCCGATCTGTTTCCTTTTTGTCCATATGAATAAATTCTGAATTATATTCAGGAATTGTATGCTTACTCATAACTGGGCGAGGTACAGGATTTACAATAGAGGCATGCATGCTTCCTCGCACTCGTGCTTTTGGTTGACGAATAACCCTTCGAGGGATATGCATATTCCTCAAAATCATATCGACGTCAAAATGCACATGAGTGATCTCATTTTCATCATCCGAACGCTCAAAAATATATTCCGCAATGTCAGAAAGGATCACATTCACATCCTGCTGAAGTTTTGCGGAAAGTTCACGTATTTTGGCGTTTTCTTGATTTTTATAAGTATTCATTGTTTAATTATATCAATAACATAATAAACTGTCAATACTTCTATTACCCTTATGGTAAGCCCTATTTTTAGACTCTGCCGATACTATTTACTTTATTTAAAAAATGATGTATAAAGTATTTTGTAGTTCATTTCACCTCAACACCAGGAGTAGACGGGATGGTAACACCGCCGAAGGCTCGTACAGGTACTCGTTTCATGAGAACGCTCGTTGATCCTATGAAGATTCTTTCGCAAGAATCGAGGATGATCTTGAAGGGAGTGGCAGGTCGGATGAACTCCGATCACTACGGATCCCCGACACAGCGAATTGTCGTTCTGTGCGATTCTCTCGCTTCGTTCGGAGAAAGTCGTCTCTCGAAAATGACTCCACAAGACGTATGGGAGAACACGAAGAGTTACGTTCACGAAGATGGTAGCAGGCGCAATTGTCGATTCGACACCTACCCTCGAAGTGACACTCGTTACGAGCAGTATCCGCCTGTTGGAATTTGTAACTGCGGTGTTGTTCAGGTAGCGCGTGTAAGGCAAAGAAACACGCACCTTATCGGACAGTACGCAGTTATCGTCTCAGGAAATGGGATCAAGAAGGTCATCTTCCGGTGCAGCTCATGCATAAAGAGCGAAGTACACAGGGCGAATCTCACAAACAAGAGCCCTACTCGCTACTATTCGTACGAGAAAGCGTTGCGCCTTGCTTCAGACGAAAAGAAGCCGAAGCGCGGGCGCAAAATCGCACGCAAATCTCGAGTCATCGCTCACAAGCTGACTCGCCGCGCAAAACACTTCTTCAAGAGTTGAGTTCGGGCTTCTAAGCCTTGCCCGCGTATCCACGGATACGCGGGCTTTTTTTATATATGATCTGGCTTTCCGTCATTATTACGATCGACAATAGTCACCTGCTGAATGCGTTCTGCTTGATTGTTGTGTTGAGAAAA
>CAYVKU010000008.1:9371-12148 GCA_964452305.1 uncultured Candidatus Saccharibacteria bacterium
GGATTCGCTGCGGTATACATCACGAAATCTCCAACACTTTCTGAAGCTGTCTGCACTCGCACATCGGCGTAATTTAACAACGTAGCGACAACTCCTTTCACTTCGATTGTAATGTCTTGGATTTTATCAAAACGAATACTCGAAACCTCTCGATGAAATGGCCTTTTTTGCTCAACATCAATAATTCTTTTTTCCGTGATATACCACACATCAAGATAGTAATTAGTCCATTGAATAAAAAATGAAATCCAAACACCTAAAAGCCAAATCATGTAAAAGAATACCCACACTGACGTATGTTCAAAGAAAGCAATAGGAACGGGGATAATACGCTTAAAAACAATGAAAAGAATGACTGGAAGTACTGCAGCAAAAACAAGAAACAAGCCATGCGAAAAGAAGACAATCCAGTGTTTTCTTACTTCTAAAATAACTGATTCGTTTTGATCAAGGTTAAGCATGGGAGAATGAAAGAATAGAAAAGATAGCAATAGTAATCAAAATAAGAGAAACAAGAATATACATACTTTCTGCTAATACAATTGATTTTGTCTTCATACCAAAAGCTCTCCAATGATAGAAGAGCACCCCGCTTACAATAAGATAGAGTGTCAGGAAAACTCCAAAGACACCCCAAAGCACAAACGGCGAGAGATGAAATGAAACTGATTCAGTAAACGAAAACAGGTTTTGATTCATATATATAGTGTAACAAAACCAACCCCTTTGACATATCCCCTTTTTATTGATTAAATAGCACCTTGTGAGCGGCTTCGCCGCTTTTCTTGTATGGAAATCAGAAACATCGCAATCATCGCACACGTAGACCACGGCAAGACAACCCTTACTGATGCATTAATGCGCCAGACAGGTATGTCCGAAGAAGGTACTACTATGGACTCAAACGCCCTCGAACAAGAGCGAGGTATTACTATTTCTGCAAAAAACACATCCGTATACTACCCACTCGCAAACAGCGGAAGAACTCCAACAAAAATTAATATCGTAGACACCCCAGGACACTCAGATTTCGGTAGTGAAGTAGAGCGCGTATTACGATCTATTGATACCGTTCTTCTTGTGGTTGACGCACAAGAAGGACCTATGCCTCAAACTCGTTTCGTACTCAAAAAATCTCTTGAGCTTGGACTTAAACCTATTGTGGTTATCAATAAAATCGACAAACCAGCGGCTCGCCCAGCAGTTGTGCACGAACTTGTACTTGAGCTTTTTATGGAACTTGGTGCAAACGATGAACAACTCGACTTCGTTACCGTATATGCAATTGGCCGTGATGGCATTGCGAAGCGAGAACTTTCCGATTCATCAGACAACCTCTTCCCTCTCCTTGATGTAATTCTTGAAAACGTAACACCAGCAAACAAAGACGACTCTGCTCCTCTTTCTGCTCAATCATTTAACCTAGGCTACGACAACTTTCTTGGAAGAATGGCAGTATGCAGAATCTATAATGGAAAAATTGTGACAGGACAAACTGTCTACGCAAAATCAGTCGATGGAAAAGTGCACTCTGGAAAAATTACGGAACTTTTTACATTCGAAGGTGTTCAAAGAAAAGAAGTGCAAGAAGCAACTTCTGGTGACATTGTGATGATTGCCGGTCTTCCAGAAATTTATATTGGGGAAACAATTGTAAGTACTCAGGACGGAGAAGTTCTCCCTGCAATCAATATCGATGAACCTACTATCTCTCTTAACTTTTTGGTAAACGATTCACCATTTGCAGGTCGCGAAGGAAAATTTGTTACTGGCCGCCAAATTAGAGAACGCCTCGAAAAAGAACTCGAAATCAACGTAGGTCTTAAGGTAGACTTTTCTTCAAACGAATACATGAATGTGTTTGGTCGCGGAGAACTCCACATCGCAATTCTCCTTGAAAACATGCGCCGTGAAGGATATGAGCTCCAAGTTTCGCAACCACAAGTAATTATCAAAGAAGAAGCAGGTAAGAAGACCGAGCCGTATGAAGAAGTGGTTATTGATACCCCTGAAGAATTTACTGGAGCAATCATTAGTAAACTTACAGAGAAGAAAGCGACTCTCATGAATATGATTCAAGAACCAGGATCAACAACGAGACTTATCTTCGAAATTCCAACCCGAGGACTTCTTGGATACCGTGGACAATTCGTTATTGATACGAAAGGATTAGGGATTATTTCGACTCATTTTATTGGCTTCCGCGATTATGCAGGTGAAATCCGCAAACAAAATTACGGATCAATGGTTTCTATGGAAAGCGGAAAAGCCCTTGCATTCTCATTAGACAACCTTCAGCAACGAGGTGTGCTTTATATCGAGCCAGGAGAAGAAGTGTACGAAGGTCAAGTAATTGGAAATGTTTCTAAAGGTGACGATCTGTCAGTAAATCCCACAAAAGGAAAACAACTCACCAACATGCGAGCATCAGGATCTGATGGAAGTGTATATCTTGCTCCTGCATGGAGACTCTCTATTGAGCGGGCAATGGAAGTGATGAGCGAGAGTGACTACATTGAAATTACTCCGAAATCAGTACGTTTGAGAAAGAAATATCTCACCGAAGCCGCTCGAACAAAAGCTCTCCGAGAAGCGAAAAAATAGAAAAATCCCCTTGATCACATAGATCAGGAGGATTTTGTGTGGCACTATTTTTGCCAAACCTCAAACGCGAAACCATGACCACAAAACAGTGGATGATTAGGTTCCACGTGGTGCGCCGCTAAGTAATTACCGACAGGAGCACGCTCCACGCTCAACAATACACGCTCCCCGCT
>CAYVKU010000008.1:12182-20900 GCA_964452305.1 uncultured Candidatus Saccharibacteria bacterium
CCTGTCGGACAATGCTTCACGAATGAGACATGCAACTTCGAGATTCGGCGGCACCAAATTACGCCTTTCCGCAAAACGACGAATGGTAAAGTCGGTCCGATCGCTATCTTTAAACAATAACCCGTTCAAGACGGCGATTTCGGTCACGAGACCTGGGGTTGACTTGAAATCCTTAGAACCGAGGACGAGCTCAGCTTCACGCTTGATTCGAAAACCTTTGTTTTCGAGACGCCTGACCCATTCATCGCCAGTCGTTCCGTCGCTCTTGACCGAGAAGTAGATGATACCCTCTTCCTCACGCCAGATACGCTTAGATTCGACAACTTCCGTTTCGTCACGCAGAAACCGGAGCACTCCTTCGTGGCCGCCGAGTTTCTTTACCGCTGCGTTTACCTGACCCATCGTCAAACGAGCAGCAGCAAATGGAGGTGTTTCGGGACTCATGAGTATCCCCTTACCCTTATTTGGGTGGTGTGTGTTTTCCTCTAGAATGAGGACTTTTAAAAGAACTACAAGGTTTGTTATTTCACAAAATAACTACAATGTCCATTCACCCACTCGAGTTCGTTTAATACTCCACGCAAGGGCACCACATCCCCACTTCTCTCCCATTTCATGAGTAAGTGAGCGAATGTATGTACCACTTGATACATCTGCGATGCATTTTGTAATGAGTGCTTGTCCTCCTACCTTTAACACTTCATCCCAACGCTTGAGAATTTCTTCTTGTCGAAAATCTCCTTTTACAAGCGAGATGCGTTCGTGAATTTCTTTTTGCATCTCGTCATAACTCACTAATCGAGTATGAATATGCTTAAGTGATGCAATATGAATATGACGAGTTGGGAGTTCTATTTCATCAATCTTCCCCTCTCGCGCCCACGTGTGGAGTGATTTACCCATCACTGTTTTAGAAGAGTACGGCGGATAGGTTTGGGTCTTTTTTTGCGCAATTGTTTGAAGGAGTGGATCAATCTTTCTATCAAAATGGTGGATGGGAGCTTCTCCTACTTTCGTGACAAGTCCAAGTGTGTCATACGTATCGGTTTCAAATCCCCATAATATTTCAAATTCATACGTTTTATCGAGCGCGAGATATTCTTCTTTATTTCGAGTATCACCCATCAAAACAAGCATGACTCCTTCCGCTAAAGGATCGAGTCTGCCTATATAAGTCATATTTGTTTTCTCATGCTCCGGATTATCTCTTCGAAATCGTAAGAGGCACTGGAGAGGTGTTTCGCCGAGCTCTTTCCAGAGCATTTGGACATATCGTTTTTCAGTCATTTTTGCTAGTATAATCGAATATGAAAAAACTCGATACTGAAAGCTATAAAGGAGTGCGGGACTTCTACCCCGAAGATATGTGGGTTATGAAATGGATGTTTGCAAAGCTCCGCAATACGGTAGAAACATACGGCTATGTTGAATACGGGGCATCGGTTCTCGAACCATCTGATCTCTATACAGCAAAATCAGGAGAAGAAATTGTAAACGAACAAACTTACACGTTTACTGACAAAGGCGATCGCTCTGTTACCTTAAGACCGGAAATGACACCGACCGTTGCTCGCATGGTTGCAAAAAAACGACGTGAGCTTGGATTTCCCGTGCGGTGGTATTCGATTCCAAATCTGTTTCGATACGAAGCTCCACAAAGAGGGCGACTTCGAGAACACTGGCAACTCAATGTAGACATATTTGGAGAAAAACACACAGAAGCAGAGATCGAAATCATTGAAATTGCATCAAAGATTCTCACAGCATTTGGCGCAAATAATAATGACTTCTCTATTCAAATAAACAGCCGACCGCTCATGAAAGATTTGTTTGATTCATTTGGTATCACAGAAGAGAATCAACACAAACTCGGAAAGCTAATCGACAAAAAAGAAAAAATTGATAAAGAAGTATTTGAACAAGCTCTTCAAGAAATTACAGACAAAAGCGAAGAAATCTCTCGGCTTCTCAAAGAACCGAAAGCTCTTCTTGAAACATTAGGAGATAGAGAATCAGTCAAAGCACTTCTTCATTGCATTAACTCACTTCTTGAAAAAGGAATTTCAAATATTATATTTTCCCCTACGCTCATGCGAGGATTTGATTATTACACCGGTATTGTATTTGAAGTGTTTGACACTAATCCAGAAAACAAACGCTCCCTCTTTGGAGGCGGGCGTTTTGATCGACTCACCGAACTCTTTGATAACGAATCAGTGCCAGCGGTAGGATTTGGTATGGGAGATGTGACTCTTCGTGATTTTCTTGAAACACGAAATCTTATTCCAAAGTACGTATCTAGTACTGATGTTGCAGTAGTGTGGCAAGATGAGAATATGCAAAAAGAAGCATCAAACCTTATTCGACTACTTCGCGAAGTAGGAATATGCGTTGCAGAATATGGATATACAAAAAATCTTGGAGACTTCTACAAATACGCAGAAAGAAATGCAATTCCATTTACTATTCATCTTTCAAAAGAACTCTTAGACAAAGAACAGTCCATTGTGATTAAAAAAACACAAGATAAAGAAAGTGGAGAACATAAAAGCATCGCATCGGAATCTGATCGAAAAGAACTACTCAATTACATTCAAACGAATCGATAGTATGAAAAAAATAGTATTTGATATTGAAACAAGTAATCTGTTTTCTGATGTGGGATCAAATAACCCTGCAGATTTATCTATCTCCGTTGTGTGCGCATACGATTATGAAACTGACGCGTACACTCATTATTTTGAAGACGAATTATCAAAATTATGGCCACTTATTGAATCTGCGGATATCTTAATCGGATATAATTCAGATCATTTTGATATTCCTTTGCTCAATAAATATTACCCAGGCGATCTCACTAAAATTCGAAGCCTTGATATATTACGAGAAATTAAAAACTCATACGGAAGAAGGATGAAACTCGATCAAGTAGCACAAGGTACACTTGGTACGAATAAAATCAGTGACGGCCTAGAAGCGCTTCGTTGGTGGAGAGAAGGAAAAAAAGACAAAGTGGTTGAATACTGCATCGCCGACGTTCGAATCACAAAAGATATATACGACTACGCAATAAAACACAACAAGCTTAAATTTGCAGAAGGCGGCGAAGTAATGACAATCCCTCTTGATACCTCGTCATGGGAAAAACACACAGGAGAAGCACTCACGTTCACCCTCCCTTTCTAAATCCCTAGAGCAATACTGCTGTACTCACAATGAGGCCTGCGAGAATACATCGATACACAATAAACGGATAGAGGGTGTTACTTCGCACAAACCGAAGAAGAACTTCGATTGCAAACAAACCGACAAAAAACGCAGCGAGTGAGGCAACAAAAAGCACAGAAATTGAAACACTATCTGATATCGATATCAGTTCAAAGAGTTTTTTTAATCCAGATCCTAAAAGAATTGGAACGGAAAGAAGAAAACTTACTCTCGTAGCAAGTTCTCGTGACAAACCGAGAATCATTCCTCCTGAAATTGTTGCGCCAGATCGTGATACTCCAGGAACAATTGCTAAAGCTTGAAACAAACCAAGTGAAAAAGCATGCTTTGTTTTTAACCCTTCATTACTTCGATACAGTTTTTCAGCAAGAACCATAAGGAGACTTCCTCCCACAAGGGCTCCAGCAACGAGAAGCGGATTTCGAAACACTGTTTCCATAGTGCTCTCGAGTAATAACCCAAACACAATTGCAGGAAGAGTACCTACACACAATACGATGATCATTATTCTTTGAGTATCGTCAATGCGTTTTCCGAGAGACAGCGAAATTGCGTTTTTTATCAAAGAAGCAATATCTTTTCTAAAATACCAAAGCACGGCAAGTACCGTTGCAAGTTGCAATACAGCATCTTCAGCTAAAGAAAACGACCCAGAAATACCGAAAAAAGAACGTGCGAGAATAAGATGTCCTGAGGAAGAAATGGGAAGAAATTCGGTCAAACCTTGTACCGTTCCAAGAATAACTGCTTCAATAATCGTCATGAGAAAACAATAGCACAGTTGAGATTCCTCCTCTATGGTATACTGTCACTATAATCAAAACGTATATGGAAAATAATACATTGCCACAGATTCCCACAGAAACACATAACCCATGGATGGTTCCCTTTTCAATTATCATTGCAGGAGCATTAATTGGTGGTGGAATTTACCTCTCCAGCACAGCACCGAAAGAAACGATACCGCTTCGAAATGCTGGGGTTGAGATTATTGACGTAGCACCCCTTAGCACCGAGGATCACATTCTTGGAAATCCAAATGCACCGATTGTAATCGTCGAATTTTCTGATAGCGAATGTCCATTTTGTAAACAATTCCATGTCACTATGAAACGCATCATGGATGAGTATGGAAAAGACGGGAAAGTAGCGTGGGTATATCGCCACTTCCCAATTGCCCAACTCCATCCTCTTGCCCCAAAACAAGCTGAGGCTATGGAATGTATTTCTGATTTAGAAGGAGAAGAAATGTTCTGGACATTTACCGACAGAATATACGCACGCCCTCAAGGATCTCCCCCTCTTGATACCGTTGCGCTCAGTGCTCTTGCGAAAGAAGTAGGAGCTGACCAAGGAGATTTTGACAAGTGTCTCTCAAGCGGAAGAATGGCTATCAAAGTTCAAGAAGATATGGTTGATGGTGGAAAGGCAGGCGTAAATGGCACACCTCACAGCATTATGATTACTCGCAGTGGTGAAAAAATTGCAATCAAAGGAGCTCAACCATACGACATTTTAAAATCTGTAATTGATAGCGCCCTTCAAGCAGAAGGAGTGACTGAAGAATAAACTGTATATAAAAAACACCACAGATTCTGTGGTGTTTTTTATATATTCATACCTCTTCGAAGTGCGCAGAATTCGCAATCTTTATCGTCACAATAGGTATCCCAATAAGATACATTGTATATTTCCAAAGCTTTCTCTTTTACTAATTGCAGAATCGCTTCTTTATCAAGATTTGTAATAGAAAAAACTTCGGACTTATACATACCTTTTTCATTTGGCTCAACAAAATCAATCCTACCCTCTTCCATTACATACTTACCATTTTCATATAGATCAAGAAGTAGTTTATAAAAATCGAGCTGTCTTTTGATACCTCCCTCACTTGTCTTTGTTTCACCAAGTATGTCATTTCGAGATTTTATTTTCCCAGTTTTATAATCAATTACACGAACATAGCCATCCATAATATCGATTCTGTCTATTTGTCCTCGTAACAATATTTCTTTTCCGTTATCAATAGGAAGCATGACACCAGGAATTGAAAGCTCTGGAATCATTTCTTTATCCCAATCGTTTTTATGAAATTCAAAATATCCAGAAAGTGATTCGATACCCTTCTTCTTCGACTCTTCATATTCATCACTTGAGAGCGGTTGTCTGGATAGGCTTCTTTCGAATGCGTTGAGTAAAAATTCTTTTTTTGGAGACTCTCCTTTTTTTATTTTCTGAATAAGCTCCTTGAGCGCAGCGTGAACTGCAATTCCATACATCTGATGTTTTTCTGGAGCATGAGGAATACGAATAAGATTTTGAAAAAAATATCTCCACGGACAGGTGATGTAGTTATTGAGCGCAGTAACATTAAGCCCTTGTTCCAAAAAGAGCTTCTGAAGATACTCAGCGTCTTTCATATCAGGACCATGAGGTTTTGGAGAAACAAGGAGAGGATGTTCTTTTTCTCCAAACGCATAGCTTGATACATCAATATGCGAGATAATCTCTTCAATAAATTGACTGCGAATCTTTTGTTTTCCTTCAATGTCAGATTCTGCGTAAGTAGCTATTACCTGCTGTCGCGCTCGCGTAAGAGCTACATAAAACAAACGTCGCTCATCTTCATCGTTATCATCATCAATAATTGATTTTCCAATAATAGGAAGGGAGAAATGAGTTATTGATCTTTTATTTCCCCATTTACCATCAGTGACACCAAAGATATACACATAATCATATTCTAGACCTTTTGACCGATGAGCGGTCATAAGAGAGACCCTGTTTTCAAAAGTTTGTCGCTTTGAACGAGACAGCTTCCCTCCGTGAAGGATAAGCGTATCGATGTAATGTACACAATCTCCAATCCGAGCGTCTTTATTAGATTCAACGAGAGATTGAATTGATTGAACAAAACTATCAAGTTTCTCGAGCGCAGATAATGAGTCAGGGAGCGACAGAATAAATGGAATATAGCGAGATTCACGAATAATAGATTGCAACGCAACAAGAAGAGGTGCATTTTTTGAAATCGTAGAAAGTTTTTCAAGCAAAAGATAGAATGTGTGCGCCCGAAGTGGATCTACAACTTGAGCATCAATCAAATCCTTTTCGTTACGCAATATGTCATAGATATTTTTTTTGGATGCATTTCGATACGCAATCAAACGAAAACAGTCGAGTGGAGAGAGACCAAATGGTTGGATCAACATCAGTTTTGTAATAAGTTCTTCATCTCCAAACGCATGTATTGTTCGAATTAACAATACCAAATGAGCAATATGTGGATCTTTAAGTACATCATCATCTGAATACACCGCGAAAGGAATCGCTGTCTTTTCAAATGCTCTTACAATAGGATACGCATCTGCATTATCTCGATACAGTATGGCAATTTCTCTTGGAGAAGCGCCTTCTGCTATTCTCTTTTCTATATCCTCAACGATAAACCGCAACTCAAGATCGGGGTTTTGGAATGAAAACAATGTAACCTTAGTACCTTTTCCCTGAGCTTTAGCTTCGAGCGACACTCGAAGTGATTGGTCAGAAATTGCATTATGAGAAATAAGTGTGTGAGCGCTATCAAGAATCGACTGCGTGGATCGATAATTCTCCTTGAGGGAAATAAGTGTTGCATCAGGATATTTTCGCTTAAAGTAGAGAAAATTTTCTAAGCTTGCTCCTTGGAAACGATAAATTGCTTGTTTTTCATCACCCACAATAAAAAGATTGGGACTCTCATGAAATCCAGAAATAAGTTCCAATATCTCATTTTGGGCATTGTTTGCATCTTGGTGTTCGTCGGCAAGGACATACTGATACTCTTCTTGCAAAATAAGGAGGAGGTCGGGATTTTTTTTCAAAGCATGGATTGTTTCGATAATCATGTCTTCAAAATCGTACAATCGCTGCTTCATTAAAGCTTTTTCGTACT
The DNA here is from genome assembly GCA_964452305.1 of uncultured Candidatus Saccharibacteria bacterium. Lineage (GTDB taxonomy): Bacteria > Patescibacteriota > Minisyncoccia > Phycocordibacterales > Zambryskibacteraceae > CAYVKU01. The sequence goes on from CAYVKU010000008.1 coordinate 19,345, forward strand.
CTTTGTACACTACCGCAAGCTCTTTGTTTTTTTCAATTTTTTTTAAAGCTGTTTTATAAGCCCCTTTCATTTCCCCCTTATACTTTCCCTTTTCATGATACAAATCTTCACTTTGAAGTAGTGTTTTTTCTTCTCTTTCTAAGATCTCGAGAAATGCTTCTGGGTCAATATGTTCTCGCTTCAGTGATTTAATAGAAGCCAGAGCCGGACGAACATAATAGAAAATATTTCCAAATGGTTTAATAATTTCAAACACTCCGGACTCAAATATTCTTTCTAATATTGTAAGTTGCTCAACTTCCGGAGCGTTAGATCCTCCTACAATGCGAGGGAAATATTCAGGATAAGCTTCAATGATTGAGTTTGCGAATCCGTGAAAAGTAAAAATATTTACTCGATAAGCAGACGCTCCAATAATCTCCACCAGCTTTTCTCGCATTGAATGCACCCCAGACTCAGTAAACGTAAGAGCAAGAATGCTATCTGGCGAGGTGTCGGTTTGTTTGAGAATGTTTGCAATGCGAAGCGTAAGAATGGACGTCTTTCCTGTTCCAGGACCCGCTATAACCATGACAGGACCCTCAATCGTATCTACCGCGAGTTTTTGCTCTGCATTCAGACGATTATAGGCTTTTTGGAAAGCTTCTTGTTGCATACGGAAATTGTAGCACAGGGCCTTATTAAGGCAGAGGTGGTACTGTTGACGATGTGCGTAATTGATTATATAATTGACTAAGAATTGCCCTATCTCACACACAAGGAGGCATTATGTTTGAAAAAGAAGCTTCGTTCTTTTTCGGAGGAGGGATTTTTATTTTTATCGTAATCTTCCTCCACTTTATCCTTCAAAAAAAATGCCCGAAATGCGGAAGTAGACTCTGCTTTGATGAACCTACGGACTACCCTGATTCCGCATACTTTTTTTATTGTTTTCGATGCAAACACTCGTTTGAAAGTCGAGGGGTAGAATAGACCAAAAACAGGCTCTCAGAAGCCTGTTTTTTATACATTGACATATATTTATATTATGATATAATAGAAAAAGAATTGTCCCCTCCCAAACACAAGGAGCAACACATGTTGAAGAAAATCGCGAAGTTCCTCGCACGTACAGTGCAAGTACTTCTTGTTTTTTTCTTCTTTGTCGTAGGTTTTCTCAACTTCGCAAACGGATCCGTAATCAACAAGAACGGTGATCTTTGGGATGATGAAGAGGCTCATCAGCAAATGAATATAGGCCTCATACTCATTGGAGGATCCTTGGTTATTGCGTTTCTTCCAGATTTTCTTATAGCTGCGAGAAAGAAGAAAGAGGAGGACGGGGTAATCAATTGATTACCCTGGTAGTTTAAGAATGTAATTCTTACTGACGAGTCCAAAAGGACGAAACTACAATAAAAAACAGGCCCTCACAAGCCTGTTTTTTATACCAATCACTGTTCGGCATCTAAATTCTTCTTTATTGCCTCAATTGAAATAGCCTCCGAACTCGTATCATCATTATCTTTTTTTTGTTGATCTTCCAATATCTTTTCATCTTCTACAGATGTATAACT
>CAYVKU010000008.1:20915-21755 GCA_964452305.1 uncultured Candidatus Saccharibacteria bacterium
ATTGTTGTTTTCTACATCAGCATCAATAAGTATTTCATTCTTATATGCAATCTTTAGTCTTTGGGTTTTTTCATCCTGAACAGCAAGATCTATAAGTTCATTCTTTTGCTTGTTCGTATCAGTTGTTAGTAACTTACTAGCATTAAAATGACTGTTTACTGTATACCATCCATATTTGTTGCTGTATCTAGTAGCCAAAAGATATGTTGATCCCGGTTTAAGCAAGTTACTCTCTTCTTTGTTATTTTCATGGTGATCCGATCCATCATCCATTACATATAGTATTCCATCTTTATACCCTCCTGCTTGGTTTACCGTAACTGTTCCTTGAAGATCTCCTTTGATATTTTCTATTATCTCTACCTCATACTGAGTTTCTGGACCTAAACCACGATCCTTATTACCTGCTTGTTTTATAACCTTTCCAACAAATACGTTGTGTGATGCACCCATGAGTACTCGGTCGTCTGAGTAATCTGCGGCGAATTGTGGGTGCATTTCAACTATTTTTTCATTACTAGAAGTAACTTTCCCCGAATATAGAAAGATTACCAAAACAAATAAACTAAAAATTGTTGTTAACAAATCTCTGCTTACAATTTTATTATGGAGTTTTTTCATGTTTTTTTAAAAAAATAACGAAGTTAAATGAAGATAAAATAAGTAAGCACTTAGCTATCATTTCCTCATTACCTGGTAAACTTCCCATGAATGCTTTACCAAATATATATATAACCACTAAAGAAATAGCTAAGTATGTAAATTTTTGTAATTTAAAAACTAGACCCTTCAATGGAAAAAGTGTTATGTTCATCAGAACAATAAACGGAGCAATTTTTT
>CAYVKU010000008.1:21787-25051 GCA_964452305.1 uncultured Candidatus Saccharibacteria bacterium
TCTCCTCTATTATTATCTCTCAAATGATTAGAAATTTCACGGCATAAATTATTGTTAGAAGATAAACAAAATTTACTATTAGAAAAAAGGTGTTCGTAATGACTGTAAGTTTATTTTTATTCGCATCTAGTTTTCTCCAGATTTCAATATACAAAAGTGGAATTATTGAAATTAATGAATAGAAAACCGTATCACTAAAAATAAAAGCGTCGTCTCCAATTACATCATTTAAATAAATTTTAAAAAATAAATGTATTGCATAAAAAAAGAAAAGGGTGTTAGCAATTAAAACTATAATTTTAAAATTTTTTTTCATTTATTTTTCTTATTACCATAAGTCGAAATAGTCGAATAAATCCTGATTGCCAACGTATGTTTGATCAGTAACAAATTGATACATTATGTTTCCTATATAGCTATGATTTAAACCGAGCGCATGTCCAAATTCATGTGTAATGACATTTACTCTTTTATTTAAAGATATATTTTCCATGAAATACATATTAAATTGTATTTCATCCGGATTTGATGCTCTATGATAATTAGCTGTAAAAAACAAATCTTCACCATCTACTTCTTGAATATCGACAATTTTTATTGTAGCAGGGTCAGTTGTAGAAGCTATTGTTATACTTCCTAAATTATTCCATGTTGTTGTTGCAAGTGATAATTCTGCCGTGTATGTTGTGGTACCAGTTAAATAAATAGCATCATCATCTAAATTAACCGAATTTGAATCAAGAAAATAATGTAAATTTGTGTTCCAAGGACTAAAAATTACATAGTCCGTTACCACATCACCTGATCCCCCTGTATTTGTAGAATGATACGGTCCCGTATGATCACCCCAAAACACATTTGTCGCCGTAATCGAATTAACAGTATTATTGTAAATTCCGAAATTACTACTATTTTGTATTACTGAATCTCCATCTATACTAATATTTCCCCCGTTTTTATAAATACCATAACTATTAAACCCAAAAATGACCGAGCTTAAAGTTGTTGTACCTGAATCATTTCTAACACCAGAATTTGAGCTATAAACAATTTCTGAATTGGTTAAGTTAAGATCACCACCATTGTTATGCACAGAGGCCTGATTCACTCCTGCTCCCGCATATGAAAACAAAGAATTACTAAAGTTTGCCACTCCGCCTGAATTAACTTTTATTCCCGCCCAATCCCCCTGCGCTGGTAGAGTAGAACTTGCATTATTATTTGTATCTCCCCTAGTATCATCTTTCAAAGATGTAAAAATTACTGGCTTTGCCCCTGTTCCAGTTGCATTTACTGTTCCATCAACAATCAAACTACTTGAAGTTGCTGTATCAAATTTGATTGTTGTATCTTGAAAAATATTAAGAGTAACCCCTGATTCAACTGTTACATTTCCAGAAATTATGTAAGTAGCAAGAGGGCTCCAGTTTGTAGTTGTCGATATATTGGTTGTAATTGTAAAAACATCACGAGGAGCACTAGTATTTCCAACCCCAGTTAACATGAAATTGGCAGTTAAAATTGACCCGCACCCTGGCGAACCTGGATCATCATTTAAATAATGGTCTTGTGCGCAATCATCGCTTAAATATGATTGATCGGATCCTAGAAACCTTGCTTCAAAAGTACCGTAGGTACCCCATCCACCAACTGACTGTATACCGAACACTAACATGTACCAATACTCAGGATTGAATGTATAACTATCTAAATCTCCAGATATTCCATCCCAATCAAACAATACAACACCACCACTATCTGAAGATGCACTGACTCCAACAGTTTTCACATTATTAGGAAACTGTAGGTTGCCAGCAAGTTCCTGATTATAAGCATTCTCTGTTGTATATTCAAAAAGATTAACAAAAGCATTATGTTGCTTATTTGTAGAAGTACTTACGATATTGTAATAGAAAGAAAGGTCTGTAGCAGTTCCGGATAAATCAGAACCTATTGGTTGAACCAGCCAAGCATAGTTACCTGAGCCAAGAGTCGCTGGTGGGGATTGATGAGTTTGAGAAGGAATACTAATATTTGCGCTAACTGAATGACCTACCAGCAAAATAGAAAATAGAGCAAACAACAAACGTGTTGAGCAGAAAATCAAGAAGCAGATAGAATTATTATTTTTCATTTTATAAGAGCTATTCTCAATATAGATCAGTTCATATATTTTACTATCACGTTATCCACAATTAAAAACAGGCTCTCAGAAGCCTGTTTTTTCATCACTATCAACTAAATACTAGTCCCTAAAAACTAGCACCTATCAGCTATTCTAATACCCTCTCAAACGATTGATCTTTTCGTGCTGACGAATCTTTTCATGTGCCTTCGCTTCAATCTGTCGGATACGCTCACGAGTAACTCCGAAGACCTTACCCACTTCTTCAAGAGTATGTGTAAAGCCATCAATAAGACCATGACGCATTTCAAGAATCTTGCGCTCCTTTGGTGGAAGATCATCAAGAATCTCCCTTACTTGATCGGCGATAATTCTTCGTGACGCTTCTTGATCAGGAGAGAGAATTTTGTCATCAGCAAGAAAATCTCCAAGCTTACTCTTTCCATCATCACCATCATCTCCCACAGGCGACTCAAGAGAAACAGTTGCCTGATCAATCTTTTCGATTTGATAAATCTTATCAACTTCCATATTCATCTCAGTTGCAATTTCTTCTGGAAGTGGATCGCGTCCCAAATCTTGAGTAAGTCTTCGAACTACCTGCTTATATTTCGCAATTGTTTCAACCATATGTACTGGCACACGAATTGTACGAGATTGATCAGCAAGAGCTCGGGTAATCGCTTGTCTAATCCACCATGTTGCATACGTAGAAAACTTGAATCCTTTTGTCCAATCAAATTTATCTACCGCTTTAAAGAGACCTAGGTTTCCTTCTTGAATAAGGTCAAGGAGTGTGAGATCTGGACTTCGTCCGACATATTTTTTTTCTTTAGTTTCCACAAGACGAAGGTTTGCTCTCGCAAGAAGATTTTTAGCTTCTTCGTCCCCTGCCTCAATGCGCTTTGCAAGTTCTTTTTCCATTGCTCCCGCAATAAGAGGATATTGACCAATTTCTTTGAGATACATCTGAATTGAATCGTACGAGGAATCGCTCTTGGTGTAATCGTATTTCCCTGGAATCGTTTCTTGCTGATGAGGAAATTCGAGAAGCCCTCCACCTTCAAGAATATCAACTCCTGTAGTGCTTAATTTTTCATTCTATTCTTCCAAAAAGAGAATATCATCTTCGACTGTCG
>CAYVKU010000009.1:0-5036 GCA_964452305.1 uncultured Candidatus Saccharibacteria bacterium
GGTCAGGAGCAAGTGGAGGAGATCAAACAAAAACCGTGAAGTTTATGGCGGGGAACACATCAGGGACTCCAGGAACAGCAAACAAAGAGCAAACATTCATGTTTCCTGTAAGGTTTTCTGAGTCTGTGACAAAGACATATTTATCATCGTATCTAAAGACAAGTGTCGCTCACACTGATGCAACAACAGTAAGTATGGGGTCAATTGGTATAAAGTTTTCTGGAAATGCAACAACTACATTTGCGGAAGCAACAGAAGACACTGAAGGATACACCTTCACTACAGTTACTCTTGCAACAAGTACGGACTTTACTTCTACATCAACCATTCCGTGGAATGATCGAATGTTTAATATGAGTATTGTGGGAACAATTGCAGAAGAATACACTGCATCTTCTGAGCTCATTGTTACGTACAAAGCTTCGTTTGCAGGCGGTGGATCTCCTCAAATTAGTCAGTTCCACTATAGATGGAGAAATGATGATGGAGGACAAACAACGGGATCGTATCTTCAAGCAGAAGATGTTGCGGTTTCGGCGATAAATAATGTAAATATTGGAGATAGAAAAAGAATAAGAATTCTTCTTCGAAATACTGGAGGGGCAGCAAATAATTATCAATTTAGATTAGAGCATTCTTCGAGTTCTTGCTCGGTGTGGATTCCAGTTCCTAATGCAGAAGCAGACGGAGTGCATTTTGTGATGGATGTGACATCTCAAGTTGCTAATGCAACTCCTACAACAGATTTGGAAGGCCTTACGAATCCGGTTTCAGGGTCATTTACTTCTGGATATGTCATGACTTCTTCAAATCAAACTCCAAGCATGACTATTCCTGGTGGAGATTTTACTGAAGTTGAATATTCTGTGAGATCAACATCATTCGCTCAAACTGGTCTCCAATATTGTTTTAGAGTAACCAATGCTGGAAACGCAGAAGCTATGACGTATACCGTAACTCCTCAAATAACCCTCTCTTCATTTAATCGAAATGGCGGAAGTGCTGAATTTGAAGCAGGAGGGTCAGGGTCTTTGATTTCAGGTGGATCTTCTAGTGGTGGAGAATTTAGTACTCCAATTCAAAGTTATCGATATATACGATGGCAGATTACTGGTAATCGTGGCGGCGCTATTGATGATTGCGGAGATACTGTTAGTTGTGTTCAGGCTCGTGAATTGGAATTGTTTGCAAATGACTCTCAAGTTTCTTTTGCGGGAGTAACTATTACTGATGGAGTATCAAATCCTCCTACTGAACAAGAAGGAAATTTGATTGATGGAAATCTCACTACAAAATGGTTGAGTTTTACATTAGGGGTATCTATCGTACTTGATGGAGGTGTTGGTAATACTATTTCGTTTAATCGATATCGATACCGAACAGCAAACGATCAGACAAACCGTGACCCAGTAACTTGGACTATTGCTGGCAGTAACAACGGAACTGATTATACGGTTATTGATACTCGCACTAACGAATCTATTCCAACAGGTCGAGACACGTACACTTCTTTCTATAACGTAGTAGGGCCTCAGCAAGGAGGAGGAGGGCAGGGAGGTGGAAGTGGAGGTGACCTTGGTTTTAAAATCCCAGAGCGTTTTATTCCATACTCGCTTTATCTATTCCTGACTACTCTTCAAAAGAGTTTATCTATATAATAATCGTATGACTCCTTCTTCGAGTTCTAATCCAAAGAAAGGCTGGTTTATTCTTATTGCTACGTTTCTTGTGGGTGGCGTAGTTGGATATGGAATAGTATTTCTGCTCCATGGCCATCCAGAAAGTATCGGGGGAGTAAAAAGAGAATCTTCGGGTCAATATGCGTTTATTAATCCTCTTCTTGAGTGTGATGTGGCAAGTGGGGCAATCGATTCTGTAAAAATTAATTTCAAACCAAAACTTGAAAGATATATTGATTCGATCAAAGATAAGCATGGCTTAGAAGAGTATGCTCTTTTGTTTCGAGATTTAAATAATGGGCCAACATTTGGAATAAATGAAGAGAAAGAATTTATTCCTGCAAGTCTTATGAAAGTTCCTGTTATGATTGCGTATTATAAGTGGGCTGATTCTGACCCTACAGTACTTAATCGAGGAATTCTTTTTGAAGAAGGAGATGTTCTTAATATTGATGGGTATCAGCTTATTGCGCCAAACACAGAGGATCTTGTTGTTGGAAAGACATATAAGGTAGAAGATTTGATTGAGCGAATTATTATTTATTCTGATAATCAAGCAGTCGCACTTCTTCTTAAAGACCTTCCTCAAGGGAGAATCAATGAAATATTTTCTTTGCTTGGCTTAGAGCAAGATGTGCTTACTGAAGAGCGGGCAGAGCTTTCTGTAAAAGAGTATGCAGCATTTTTTAGAATTTTATTTAATTCATCGTATCTCAGTAGGACTAATTCAGAAAAAGCTCTTGAGTTACTCTCAAGATCAGTTTTTAAAGATGGTTTGGTAGCAGGGGTGCCAAGGAATATTGTGGTATCACACAAATTTGGGGAAAGTGGAGTGATTGGTGATTTGCATCAATTGCATGATTGTGGAGTTATATACTATCCTCAGCATCCGTATCTTCTTTGTGTGATGACTCGTGGAGAAAAAACAACGGAACTCGAAAGTGTGATTGCAAACATTTCTCAATTTGTGTTTGAAGAGATAGCAAGCCAGTATGCAAAATAATATGGAACAAAAAGAAAAAGATGTGTGGAGCTCTGTTTCGGTAACGAAAAAAGCTCCAATGGTGGATACTATTGTTACAAAACAGAATCAGGTTCCACCTGTTATTTCTCCTGTAAAAACACATTCTGAAAAAAAGTGGAAATTATTTTTTGGAATCACGTTGTTTATATGTATTGTGCTTCTTAGTGTTCTTGCTTTCTTTCTTTTTAATCAAAACACAGAACAAGAAGGGAAAAGTGCTTTAGAGAATCCTCAGAGCGAAATAGAGCTTCTCCTTACTGAACTTTCCCAGTTTATTGTATTACCGCAAGATCAAGACGTAACTCTTGCAACGGTTACTAATCCAGCCGAATTGCAAGGTCAAGCATTTTTTCGAAATGCAGAAGTGGGGGATAAGGTTTTGATTTGGGCAACTACTCGAAAAGCAATATTGTACAGACCCTTAATTAAAAAAATTATTGAAGTATCTTCGGTGGAAGTTTTAGAAAATGAAGATAATGAAAAAACTCCGCAATAAGCGGAGTTTTTTCATTATGCTCATTTGAAGCGATAAGCCGAATTCTGTATGAAATATATGCATGAATATTTCACGGAAGTCATTTATCTTGCTGTCTTATTACTAAGATAGTCATGCGTCACTTCCTTCGATTGCTCTTAGGACACGGACTTGCACGTAGGTAAGGATTTTGCCGTTTCACTTCCATCTTGCGATGGAATTCTTCCAAAGAATGGAAGCTCTGTTCTTTCGAACACGAGCGTCACTGCTCGCACCTCTCGACTTGCGTCGGATGGGGATTACCCACTACCGTCCTGCCATTTCATTACCTTACGGTGAATGAAATTGGCACGTGTTCGGACTTTCCTCTCTTACAAATGGTAAGAGTAACTTCCTGCTTCAAACACTATAATTATATCACAAAAATAGAAAAATTCAAATACAAAAAAACGTTTAAAATAAAGGCTAATTATATGAATATACGGCGTTATTTTAGACGTTTTTTATTCACATATTGAGAACCCGTATTTCTTTAAGAGAGTGATATACTGAATGGTACATTACAAGATTTTGATAGTACTTTAGTTATGGAAGAACAAACAATTACTCGTGCCTCAAGAGATTCAGTGGTCGAAAAAGTTGCATTTTGGATTCTTACAGGAATGGTTGCGCTTTTACCTTTCTTTTTCATCCCTTCTGATGGTGTTTCTTTTGCAACTGCAAAAGGACTTCTCGTATCGATTGGAGTAATTACTGCTCTTGCGCTCTATATCATTTCGATTATTAAAGATGCAAGGGTGCATTTTCCAAAAAACTTACTATCCCTTTCTTTGGTTCTTGTTCCTGTTACGTTTCTCCTCTCAGCTATCTTTACAGGAGCGCATCATGTTTCTTTAATTGGATACAGTTTTGAAACAGGGACAGTGGCGTTCGTATTTTTCGCTGTCGTCCTTGCTCTTCTGGTGGGGCAGTTGTTTAAGAAAAAAGAACGTGCGTTTTATGCGTATATTGCAATTGTAGTATCTTTTGCTGTTGTAGCACTCTTCCAAATCATTCGATTTTTCTTCGGAGCTGATGTTTTGTCGTTCGGCGTATTTACCAACACGGTTTCAAATCTAGTTGGAAATTGGAACGATCTCGGTCTCTTTTTCGGCGCTACAGCTCTTCTTTCTCTTGTGTCTTTGGAAATGATGGATTTGAAGCGATTATATAAAACGATTGCCTATGTAATGTTTGTTGCTTCTCTTTTCATTCTCGCTGTCGTAAATTTCATCACTGTATGGTATGTACTTGGAGCACTCGCTCTCGTGTTTTTCTTGTTCCTTGTTTCTTTCGATCGATTTCTTCCAAGTAAAAATCCTATGGATACGGAATCTCATCCGCATTCATCTATGAGAAAAATTTCATGGAATTCACTAGCAGTTCTTCTTATTTCACTTGCTTTTATCTTTTTTGGTGGAGCGCTTGGTCAAAAGATTGCAGAAACATTTGACGTGGCGAGCGTTGAAGTTCGACCGGCATTTGGAACAACAATGACTGTTTTGGGAGGAGCTTTGAAAGACAATCCATTATTTGGAGTAGGTCCAAACAGATTTACTGAAGCGTGGTTGATGTACAGACCATCAAGTGTAAATGAAACTCTTTTCTGGAATACAGACTTTTCTTCAGGTATAGGAATCGTTCCTACTCTTGTTGGGACAACCGGAATTGTAGGTCTCCTCGCGCTTCTTTTCTTCTTTGTGATGTATGTCAAAGCAGGATTTAAAGCAATGTTTAATCAGAGCGAAGATTCGTTTTCTCGTTATCTCACGACTTCAGCATTTATTGTGTCACTCTTTTTCTGGATCATGTCTTTTGT
>CAYVKU010000009.1:5059-6185 GCA_964452305.1 uncultured Candidatus Saccharibacteria bacterium
ATGTTCCAAGTATTGTGAACGTAATACTCACATTCTTCTTTACTGGATTGTTTATCGCGTCACTATATCGAGAAAATGCTTTGAAAGAAGAGGTGTTTTCACTCGAGCATCATCCTAAAATATCTTTCGTTTCAGTTCTCGTTCTTGTCGTTCTTCTTATAGCTAATGTTTCTCTTGGATATCTTCTTGTGCAAAAATCTGTGGCGCTCGGATATTTTCAGAAAAGCGTTGTGCTTGCTCAAGAAGGAGGGGATCTTACTCAAGTTGAGGCAGGTATGATTCGTGCAATTCAGATTGGTGGGTACGACTTGTATTACCGAGGTCTTTCTGAGTTGAATCTCATTCAAGTAAATCAAATTCTTTCTGAGGAAGGAGCTACGCCAGAATCTGTGCGTGATCGATTCCAAATTACTATTGCAAATAGTATTGAAAATGCACGTGCAGCAACGAGCGTAAATCCACGAAATTATATGAACTGGATTGCTCTTGGTAGGGTATATGCTGCGCTTGTACCAGAGCCGTTTGCAATTCCAGGAGCGTATGACAATGCAAAGAAAACATACGAAGAAGCTCAAAAGGTAAATCCAAAATCTCCACTTATTCCTATCCTCCTTGCTCGTCTTGAGGTTTCAAATGGAAATCTTAATGGAGCAAGAGATTATGCAAATGCAGCAATCGCTCTTAAGAGTAATTATGCCGATGCACATTTCTTGATTGCTCAAATAGAAGCAACTCAGGGAAATATCGATAAAGCAATTCCTGCTCTTGAAACAACCCTTCTTCTTTCTCCACAAAATCCAGGACTATTCTTCCAACTTGGTCTTCTCAAATACAATGACAGAGATTGGAATGGGGCAGTAGAAGCATTTTCTCGAGCAATACAACTTGTTCCTGAATATGCGAATGCTAAATATTTCCGAGGGCTTTCTTATGTAAGAATAGGAGATACGGAAAAAGCAATTCTTGATTTCACTGAGTTGAAAGAAACAAATCCAGATAATGAAGAGGTAGATGCTATTCTTACTAATCTTCGAGAAAATCAAGATCCATTTGCCGGAACTGAAGCACCTATTACCAATCGGCCAGAAAGACGACCAGAGCCACCTATTCAAGACCAAAACTAGAA